>CAZLBQ010000113.1:2228-14112 GCA_964557745.1 uncultured Anaerolineales bacterium | reverse complement strand
AACGACGCGATCAATTGGACCCGGTGGGCTTTTGGGTTCTGGTAGGTGAACGTCCCCCGCCCGCCCTTGACCCAGGGCGAGACGGGCCGCTCGGCCAGCGGCCCCACGCCCCGCCGCAACGCCTCGGCCACCGCCCGGCTAGGGTTGACGACGCCGTAGCCCTGGCGCTCCGCTTCGACGCCCGGCAACTGGTTAGCCGTCTGGATGAGAATACGCTTGACCTGGCCCGGCGTCAGCGAGGGGTTGGCTTCGAGCATCTGCGCCACCACCGAACTGACGATGGGCGCTGAGAAGGACGTGCCGTCGACGTGCTTGTAGTGCGCCGAGATGAGGTTGGCCGCCTCGAACTTGTTGCGGATGGCGTCGCGCAGGACGGCCAGGGGCGCCGACAGGAACGGGTCCAGCCCCAGCCAGCGCGGGGCCTGGCGCGCCGCGACGCGCAGCTCGGTGTCCGGGATATAGAGCAGCCGGTGCAGCTCGATGGCCTCGGCGTGGACGCGCGTCCCCGGCAGGATGGGCGCGGCGACCCAGATGCTCGGCGCGATGACCTCCGGCTTCGGGTGGCGCGCGCCGTTCCAGTTCGAGCGGTACATGCGGTGCTGCGCGCGGTCTAGCGTGTTCTGGTCGTCCAGCCCACCGACGGTGATGGCCGCCGCCGCGCTGGCGGGCGGGACCAGGCGGCGCGTGCCGCTGTTGCCCGCCGCCGCCACGACCACCATGCCGCGCCGCACCGCTTCCAGCACCTTGCGGTCCAGACGGTTACCGGGGACCGGGTCGTGGTCACCACCCAGCGAGATGTTGACAACGCGAATGTTGTAGCGGGCCTGGTTGGCGATGACCCACGCCAGGCCGCGATAGATGGCCTCCTCGTCGATGCGGCCGGTGTGCGGGTCGCTCACCCGCACCAGGACAACATTGGCCCCCGACGCGATGCCGCGATACACGCCGCCGCTCAGGTAGCCGCTGCCGCACGCCGACACCGACGTCATCATGCCATGCCACGATGTGACGTCCGGGCGCGAGAAGTCGTCGCGGGCCAGGGCCTCGGCGTCGGTGACGTCGACGTAGCGCAGGATACGGTCGCTGGGCTGGAGCAGGTCGGGGTGGGGGTAGAACCCGGAGTCGATAAAGGCGATGGTCACGCCCTTGCCCGTGTAGTTCGGGTTGGCGTGAGCACGTTCCGGCGTCGGAATGATGTGCGAGCGGTCGTCGTCGTAGACCAGCTCGGTGTACTCGTGAAGCTCGCTCCACGCGTTCTCGCGCGACAGCTCGCGCAGGGCGCGCTGCAGATAGCGTGTCGCGCACGTCGGGCACAGGCCATCCTCCGGCCGCCAGCCGTCGGCCTCCGCCTGGACAAGCTGCGTCACCCGCTCGCCAATCGGGCCGGGGAAGGTAATCTGGATATCCTGGCTGCGGGTCTGGCACACCGGGCACCGACCCGCTCGGAACGAGGAGATCATGGTGGGTGGCGGCTAATGCCCGTTGGGAGCCACGCGGCGAATGGCGACCCAGGCCAGAAAGCCGGAGACGAGAACGAAGGCGCCGGCGGCGATGAAGATGAGGCGCGGGTCGAGGGCCACGCCCAGCGCGCCGGTGGCGATAATGCTGGCGTTGTAGGCGACGGCCAGCATGATGTTGTAGGCGCTCTCGACGCGACCCAGCAGGTCGTTGGGGACGTTGATCTGGACCAGCGCCCCGACGATGGACCGCGACATGATGAGGCTGAGGCCGGTGACAAAGATGGCGACCAGCGCCAGGCGGAAGTCGGGCAGGAAGGGGAAGACGGCCAGGCTGATGCCCAGCAGGCTCATGCCCGCGCCAATCATGGGCGCCGGGTGGTGGTGGGCATACGGCAGCGCCACCAGCGCGCCGCCGGCCACCATGCCCAGGCCCAGCACGCTGAGCAGGACGCCGATGCCGCTGGCGTCCACCTGGTACACCTCGCCCAACTGCACCGTCCCCAGGATGATGACCGCGCCCAGCGCCAACATGCTCGCGCTGCCCGCCGCCATGAGCCGGATGAGCAAGGGGGTACGTCGGATGTGGAGCAGGCCCTCGAACAGGTCGCGCCGCAGTTGCTCCGAGGTGAGCGGCTCCGTGTGCACATTGACGTGACGCACGCTCATCAGGAAGATGGTCAGGCCGGAGGCGAAGAAGGTCAGCGAGTCGAAGACGATGGCAATCTGCGCGCCGACACGCGCCACGAACAGGCCGCCGAGGGCCGGCCCGGCCACGAGGGCCGCCACCTGGGTCGCCTCGATGAGCATGTTGGCCGCCACCAGCCCGGAGGGGGCAACGATGCGCGGCAGGATGGCGTTGCGGGCCGGGATGAACAGGACGCCTGCCGTGCCCATGATGAAGCCAACGGCCATCATCAGCGGCACGTCGCGCGCGTCGCGCACGAGCAGGAGCAGCAAGACGACCAGGCCGCGGATGACGTCCGAGACGAGCATGACCAAGCGGCGGTCGAAGCGGTCGACCATAACACCCGCGAATAGCCCAAACAGGACCGTCGGCAGGCCGATGGACGCCGCCAGCCCCGCCAGCGCCAGGGGCGACGAGGTCAGCGTGCGCACGATGACCAGCATGGCGACGAGGAGGAAGCTATCGCCCACCTGGGAGATAACCTGCCCCGCCACCAGCAGCTTCATGTCGCGCCCTTGCAGGGCAACGGCGAGGCCCGCGCGCTGTAGTTCCGCCAGTCCCGCGTTGACCCCCTCGGGGCTAACCTCCGTCGTCTCCGGCTCGCTGTAGACCTGTCCCATACTCTCGCTGTCCTAACAACAGACTTCCGAAGTATGCCCCTTCGGAAGTCTGACTGAGCCATTTCTTACCCTACGCTAGGGTTGGCTGGCTGGCGCCCCACTTCGGCTACAGCCGTCAAACCGCCATAACCGCAGGCCCTTCGGCCCCTTGAACTCGTGCGTCTCTTCCAGGTCCAGCGCGTCGTCGAGTTGCTTCAGGACCGCGCTGCTGTCGCCGTCGACGCGCGAGGTGTACGTCACGACCCACAATCGGTCATAGCTGCACGCCAGGTCCAGCAGGCGGCTGGCGCTCTGCTCGCCGGGGATAGGGGATAGCCGCATCCCGTAGCCCCGCCAGCGCGTCCCCTGGGGCAGCAGCAGCAACTGGCCATCGGGCCACACCCAGCCGCCGCCCTCTGGCAGGCTCGGCGCGTACACCGCGCTCGCCATAGCGAAGTGGTGGGCCGGGAAGGCGAACAGGCCGTCACCCGGCTGCTGCTCGCTCTGCAGCGTCTGGATCAGACTGCGCCAGTCGTCGCGCGCCTCGTAGGGCGAGTGGTAGTACGTCCACAGGCCGACGCCGTTGAGTGTGAGCAAGATTGCGCCCATCACGGCGGCCACCTGCCAGCGCCACGCGCCAATGGCAATCAGGATAAAGGCGAACGGCGCGACGAGGATGAGGTACCGCGCCTCGAAGCCCATCGCCGTCAGGCGGTCGATGCCGAAGACAGCCGCGGCGGGCACAAACGTCCACGTCAGCAGTGGCAGCCAGCCCGGCTTTCCCCAACCCAGCAGCAGCGCCAGGGCCGTCACACCCAGGTAGACGCCCGCCAGCCAGTTCCACCACGGCGGGCGTGTATCTGAGCCGGGGCTGAACTCCCCGCCCAGGCTCAACTGCGACGCCACGTCGAACACGGTGCGGCCCGAAAGCCGCTTCCACGTCGTCGTCTTGCGCGCCCCGGCCGTCCCCGCCGAGGCCGACTGGCCGTTCAACAGGCTGACGGCCAGGATGCTCGACGGCGCCTGCTGGAGCAGTGTGCGCGCCTCCTGGACGACCGACGACCACTGGGAGGTGGGCCGCCCGACCCCGACTGTCGGCGGCAGCGCCGGCCGCGCCGGGACCGAAAAGCCCGCCGAAGCGACGACGGCTCCCGTCCACCACGTGAGCAGCAGCAAGGCGACGGCAGCGGCGGCAGGCCACAGCCGGACGCGGCGAATCTGCGGGAAGCCGCGCCATGTCAGGCCATGGGAGAGGAGCAGGAAGACGCCGTAGTAGTGGGCCAGCAGGGTCAGCGGCAGCAGGACCAGGTAGCCCAGGCGGTAGCGCCACGGGCCTTCGCCCAGCCGCATAAAGAAGTAGCTCGCCAGAACGGCGAACAGCAGATACCACGTGTAGCCGCGCACTTCCTGCGAGCGGCTGACCAGGAACGGCGACGTCGCCACCAGCAGCGCAGCCAGGTGCGCCTGCCAGGGCCGGACCCACAGCCGCGCCAGCTTCCAGACCGCCGCGATGGCGAGCGTGCCCGGCGCGACGGCGTACAGCCGCAAGGCGAACTCACTCCCCCACACGCCCGGCCACCAGTGCAGTAGGACGTAGGGCAGCCAGGGCGTCTGGCTGTCGGCGGCGACGGCCGGAAAGAGGTCGGCCAGCGACAGGCGGCTCACCCAGACGGTGAACAGTTCGTCGTACCAGAGGCTCTGCCGGTCCAGCCACAGCACGCGCAGGACGAAGCCGAGCAGGACAATGGGGATCACGGGCAGCCAGCCGCGAGGCGCGGCGTCAGGCTGCTGGGATGAGGGTATCAGGCGCGACAAGGTTCCCCCGTAGCGACCATCACCGGGCGCGGCGTGCCCGGCACAGCAGAGAACCCAGACGCGCGTCCTGGCGCCGTCCCGGTATGGTAAAGCGAGGGAGGCTTCCGTGGGGCAGGCTCCGCGGGCTGCCCGGTTGACGCAACGCCTGGCGGCAGACAAAAATCCACCGTCATACCGCTATCTTATCAACAATTGGGGTAAATGTCTAGTTCTTTCCTATCTGGTTCGAGCAGGAAGCGGGCAAAGACGTCATTGGCGACCAGCAGCGCCCGCTCCGTCAGGCGCAGGCATCCCGCCACGACCTCAACCAGCCCCCACCCCGTCAGTTCAGCGAGTTCCGCCGCGTACACGTCTTCGAGCCGCTGCCCAAAGCGCGCCTCGAACTGGGCCAGGTCCAGCCCCTCGCGCAGCCGCAGGCCGAGCATCACCGTCTCGCTCATCGCCGTCGCGGGCGCGATGACCTCGCGGTGGGCGATGGGCAGCCGGCCCTGGCCGACAGCCTCGATGTAGTGCGTCGGGGCCAGGACGTTGTGGGTGCGCGCGCCGTCGAGGTAGCCATACGCCCCTGCCCCCATCCCCAGCCAGGGCGTGTTGCGCCAGTAGACCTGGTTGTGGCGGCAGGCGTGACCCGGCCGCGCCCAGTTGGACAGTTCGTAATGCTCCAGCCCGGCCTCGGCCAACCGCGCCTGGGCGTGACGGTACATGTCGGCCGCCAGGTCGGGGTCCGGGCTGGGCAGCGCGCCGCGCTTGACCAGCGCCCGCAGCCGCGTCGCCTCCTCGATGGACAGCGCGTAGAGGGACAGGTGGTCCGGGGCGAGGGCCAGCGCCGCATCCAGTGTCGCCTCCCACTCGGCCGCCGTCTGCGTCGGCAGGCCGTAGACCAGGTCGAGCGCGACGGAGAAACCCAGGTCGTGGGCGTCGGCGACCGTCCGAGCCACGTCATCCCCGCTGTGCTGGCGGTCCAGCAAGCGCGCCAGCCGCGGCACGAAGCTCTGCACACCAAAGCTGACACGGGTGACACCGCTCGCGCGCAGATCGGCCAGGTACGCCCGGCTCAGACCGGGGTAAGCCTCGACGGTGATCTCGGCGTCCGGCTGGAGACTGAACGCCTGCCGCACCGCCGTGAGAATCGCGCCCAGTTGGGCCGCGCTCAACTCGGTCGGCGTCCCGCCGCCGAAGAACACCGTCGCCACGTCGACCGGGCCAAGCTGCGCACCCCACAGCGCGGCCTCGCGGCGCACCGCTTCGGTATAGGCGGCGCGGATGTCCGGCAGCGCAGCGTAGTCCCCCATGCCATACGTGTGCAGGTTGCAGAAGTTGCAGCGCACCTGGCAAAAGGGCACGTGGATATACAGACTCAGGGGCGACGTGAGATCCGTCGCCAGAGCGAAAGACACAGCCGGCAGAGTTAGCATAGCCTAATTATAGCACACGGAAGCACAAGACCCGTCAGGTTTTGGAAACCTGTTGGGCCTCTCGCTGCTGTAGCCCGTATCACCAGGGGGTGGTTCGACGTTTAATAGTAGACTGAGTCTGTGCCTGCCCCTGTTCCTCTGGCAGTAAGCTCAATTCCATACCCAGCGACGTCAGGCCACAACACTCTGACGTCTCGACCCCACCCGGCGAAAGGGAGAACCCTATGGGCCGCAGGTCGCTTGTCATCCTCCTGGTCACGTGCTGCGCGTTCCTCCTGATGACGGCCGGGGGCAGCCCGCCGGCCGCCGCCGCGCCCAATCGGCCCGACGGTCTCAGCTTCAGCGTCTCGGCCAGCCCGAGCACCGTCATCGCGGGGAATAATCTGACCTACGCCGTCAGTTTCAAGGTCACAGGTAGCGCTCCCTCCAGCTTCAACTCGGCCGACACCAAGTGGTCTACGACCCTAGACTCCAACCAGACCTTCGTCTCCATCAGCAAACCCAGCCGCTGGAACTGCACCACGCCGCAGGTCGGAACGAGCGGCAGTGTCAACTGCAACCTTGTGCCGCCCGCCGTCATGTCCCTGGGCGAGACGGACTTCTTCCAGTTGACCGTTCGCGTGGCGTCCAGCGCCGTCAGCAGCGTGTCCCTCAGCTTCGATGCGTCGGCGACCGACGGGGTCACCACCGATAGCGCAAATGATGTCGTGGCGAGCGCGACCGTCACCCAGGAGGCCGACGTCAAGGTCGCCAAGAGCGCCCCGCAGAACGCCGACGCGGGCGGGACGCTCCAGTACACCGTTACCGTCGCCAACAACGGGCCGTCGGACGCCTCCAATGTCGCCTTCTCCGATGCCCTGCCTAGCTTCCTGAACTTCCAGTCCCTGGTCAACCCGGACGCCGTCAACTGGACGTGTCTGACGCCGTCGGTGGGTACAAATGGGACCGTCTCGTGCACGCGGCTGACGCTGGCGGCCGGGGCGTCCCAGTCGTTTACCATCGTGACGTCGCCGAGCAGCCTGACGCCCAACGAGACCGTCATCACCAATGTCGTCGACGTCAGCACCAGCTCGACCGACACCGACAGTACGAACGACGAAGCATCGGCGGCGACGACGATCCGCCGCCAGGCGGATGTGGTGGTCTATAAGGTGGCCGCCAACGACCCCGTCAAGCCCGGCCAGTCGGTCATCTACAAGCTGCGCGTCGTCAACAACGGCCCGTCGGTGTCGTCGGGGTTGACGCTCACCGACCGCCTGCCCAACGTCATCACGTCGGCCTCGGCGACAAACACGCCGGCCGGCTGGACGTGCTCGTCTTTCTCTGGCGGCGTCATCACCTGCTCGCTGACCTCACCCAACGTCCTCACCCCCGGCCAGATCGCCGACTTTGACATCACCGCCACCGTCGGCGCGGCGACGCCGCTGGGGACCAACATCGTCAACACGGCCTCGATTGTCGGGGCCGAACCCGACCCCGTCACGGCCAACAACAGCGTCAACGTCAGCACCCTCGTCGCCCAGGGCGCCGACGTCGCCGTCACGAAGGCCGGCGCGGCGCTCGCCCAACCGGCCCAGAACCTGACCTATCAGATCGTCGTCGTCAACAACGGACCGGACGCCGCCACCAATGTGACCCTGCAAGACACCTTGCCGCCCAGCACGACGTTCGTCTCCCTTAGCAACGCCGGCGCGGGGGGCTGGACATGCGCCAACCCGGGCGTCGGGAACACCGGCGCGGTGTCGTGTACGAACCCCTCGCTGGCCGTCGGCGCGACGACGACGTTCACCCTCGTCGTCAACGTCGGCGCAGGCGTGGCCCTCAACACGCAGATCCTCAACACGGCGACGGTGAGCGCGGCTACGACCGACCCCGTCACGACCAACAACTCCTCGACCACGTCGACGACGACTGTGTCCAGCGCGGCGGATGTGGACGTGACCAAGAGCGCGCCCCAGGCGGCCAACGCGGGCGGCACGCTCCAGTACGTCATCACCGTCAACAACAACGGCCCATTGGACGCGTCTAACGTGGCATTCTCCGACGCCCTGCCCAGTGGGCTGCTCTTCCAGTCCCTGGTCAACCCCGACCCGCTCAACTGGCTGTGCCTGACGCCGCCGACCGGGTCCAGCGGCACGGTCTCCTGCCAGACCACGACGCTGCTCGCCAACGACGCCCAGACCTTCACCATCGTCACGACCGTCGATCCCCTGACGCCCAACGACACCGTCGTCACCAACGCCGTGACGGTCTCGACCTCGACGACCGACGCCAACGCCGGGAACGACCGCGCCACGACCAACACCATCATCCGCCGCTCGGCGGACCTGGTGGTCACGAAGGTCGCCGCCAGCGACCCCGTCAAGCCGGGCCAGACGTTCAACTACACGCTGCGCGTGGTCAACAACGGCCCGTCCATCGCCTCGGCGGTCCAGTTGACCGACCTGCTGCCAAGCGCCGTCACGACGGCCACCGCGACCGGCGTACCCAGCGGCTGGACGTGCGGCCCCCTCACAGGCGGCGCTATCACCTGCTCGCTGACCTCACCCAACGTCCTCAACCCGGGCCAGATTACGGAGTTCACCATCGCAGCCACCGTGGGCGCGGGGACGGCGCTCAACACGACGCTAGTCAACACCGCGTCGGCGGTCGGGGCAGAGCCGGACCCCGTGACGGCCAACAACAGCGTCACCATCACGACCCTCGTCGCCCAGGGCGCGGACCTGGCCGTGACCAAGACCGCGCCTGCCCTCGCGCGGCCCGGCCAGAACGTCACGTACCACATCGTGGCGGTCAACAACGGCCCGGACGCCGCCACAAGTGTCACGCTCAACGACACCCTGCCCAGCGGCACGACGTTCGTCTCCCTGGCGAATGCCGGCGCAGGGGGCTGGACGTGCGCTACCCCCGCCGTCGGGAGCAGCGGCGCGGTGTCGTGCACGAACCCGACCCTGGCGGCGGGGGCCGCGACGACGTTCACCCTGGTCGTGAAGGTGGACGCGGGCGTCGCCCTCAACACCCAACTCGTCAACACGGCGCTCATCAGCGGCGCGACGTCCGACCCTGTCACGACCAACAACTCGGCCACGGCGACCACCACGGTTGTCTTGCTAGCCGACCTGGTCGTGACCAAGACGGACGCCCCCGACCCGGTCATCGCCGGGGCTAATGTCAGCTACGGCATCAGCGTCGTCAACAACGGCCCGGACGCGGCGGCTAACGTGACCATCAGCGACGCCCTGCCTACCGGCACGACCTTCGTCTCGCTGACCAGTCCCGCCGGCTGGTCGTGTGCGACGCCCGCCGTCGGCGCTAATGGCACGGTGACCTGCTCCCTCGCCTCCCTCAGCGCCAGCGGGACGGCCAACTTCGTCGTTGTCGTCAAGACCGACGCCGGGCTGGCCGATGGGGCGACGCTCCTCAATACCGCCATCGTCACGTCGAACACACCCGACCCGAACCTCGCCAACAACAGCAGCACGACCGCGACGACGGTCATCACCCGCGCCGACCTGGCCGTGACCAAGAGCGACACACCCGACCCGGTCCAGGCCGGGGCGACCATCAGCTACGCCATCAACGTCAGCAACAACGGGCCGTCCAACGCCCAGAGCGTGACCGTCAATGACCCGCTGCCCAGCCAGACGAGCTTCGTCGCCATCGTGTGCGCGGCGGGCTGGCTGTGCGCGACACCGGCGGTCAACGCCAACGGGACGCTCACGCTGACCAAGACCGGCCTGGCCCCCGGCGAGACGGCGACGTTCACCCTGAGCGTCAAGGTCGATCCGGCCACGGCCCAGGGGACGAACGTCTCCAACACGGCGACGGTGACGGCGACGACGCCCGACCCCGTGACGACCAACAACTCGGCCACCACCAACACCGCCGTCATCGCCCGCGCCGACATCCGCGTCACCAAGACCGACAGCCCCGACCCGGTCAACGCCGGCGCCAACCTGACCTACACCATCAACGTCATCAACAATGGGCCGAGTGTCGCCCAGGACGTGACTCTTGTCGATGTCTTTCCCAGCGCCGACCGCGTCAACCTGACCTTTGTCTCGCTGGCCGCGCCCTTGGGCTGGGCGTGCGAGACGCCGGGGGTCGGGGCCATCGGCGAGATGCGCTGCACGAACCCAACGGTCGCGCCGGGGACGAGCACGTTCAGCCTCGTCCTGTTCGTGCCGGCCAATACGCCGCTGGGCACGACGTTTACCAACACGGCGACGGCCACAAGCTCGGCTACGCCGGACCCGTTCCCGGCTAACAACACCTCGATTGTCCAGTCCTCGACAGGGACGACGTCGGCTGATCTCGCGCTGACGAAGACGGACAGTCCCGACCCCGTCCTGCGCGACTTCCCGCTGACCTACAGCCTCAGCGTTGTCAACAACGGCCCCTCTGACGCCCAGAACGTCAAGATCAGCGACACCCTCGCCCCGCTGGCCTCCTTCGTCTCGGCCACACCCAGCGCGGGCGGCGCCTGTACCACGCCGCCCGTCGGCGCTAGCGGGACGGTTAGCTGTACCTGGAGCGGGGCCACCGGCCCGACCACCGTGCGCTCGGTCAACATCGTCGTGCGGCTCTGCTCTGGCGCCACCTGCGCCGCCAGCGTCAGCAACACGGCCAGCGCCACCTCCGACAGCTACGACCCGACGACAAGCAACAACAGCCAGACGGCGACGACGACGCTGGCCGTCACCAGCAAGCACGCCGTCTGGCGGGCGCTGATGGCGACCTTCTTCCTGCGCGAGATGCTCACCAGCGGCCCGGCCACCCTCGTCGCCAACTTCGGGCGACCCGGCGACACGCCGCTGATGTGCGACTGGGACGGCAACGGGACGAAGACGCTGGGCGTGGTACGGGGCAACGCCTGGTTCCTGCGGAACTCCAACACGACGGGCGTCAACGATGTCCAGATCTTCCAGTTC
The DNA here is from genome assembly GCA_964557745.1 of uncultured Anaerolineales bacterium. GTDB lineage: Bacteria > Chloroflexota > Anaerolineae > Epilineales > JAHCIE01 > JAHCIE01. The sequence continues at coordinate 3,207 of CAZLBQ010000113.1, read as the reverse complement.
GGGGACGCGATTGACAAGCCCGTGTGCGGCGACTGGGACGGTAACGGGACGGAGACGCCAGGCGTGTTCCGCAACGGGACGTGGCTCCTGCGCAACAGCACGAGCGGCGGGCTACCGGACATCGTGCTGCAGTACGGGCAGGCGGGCGATGCGCCGGTTGTGGGCGACTGGGACGGCAATGGGACGGACACGGTGGGGGTGGTGCGGGGTGGGCTGTGGTATCTCCGCAACAGCAACTTGACCGGCTTCGCCGACGTGGTCTTCGCGTATGGAGCGCCGACCGATACTCCCATCGTGGGCGACTGGGACGGCAACGGGACGGACACGCCAGGCGTGGTGCGGGGCGGACTGTGGTACCTCCGCAACAGCAACTCGACCGGCGTCAACGATATCCCGCAGTTCGCCTATGGCGACCCCGGCGACACTCCCCTCGTCTGGAAGTAGCGACCACGAACGCGCCGAGGCATCGCGCCTCAGTCACGCGACAGCCCCGATCGGTCCTATAGACCGGCCGGGGCTGTCTGTCGCTAGGGCGTCAGGCGTGAGTTCGATGCAACCAGGAACGCCAGCAGAGCCTCGATCTCGTCGTCGCCGAGCTTGAGATTGGGCATCTTCGTCGCGGGCTTGAGGGCCGGTGGGTCCTTCAGCCAGCGGCGCACATATTCCGGGACCACCTGGTAGGCGCTGAGATTGGGCGGCTCCGTCTCGCCAAACGTGTAGACCTGGCGGTCGGCGAACTGGGCGTGGCGGTGACAGTTGGCGCAGCCCTTGGCCGCAAACAGCGCCTTCCCGTAACTGACTTCTGGCTCCGCGGGTCGTCCCGCGGCGGCTTCTCCCTGCGCCATCGGCCACGGGACAACCGAGGCGCTGAGCAGAGCCAGGCCCACCAGGGCAAGGAGCACACCAGTTTTCACAGGGCCTCCTGTCACGGTCACTCGACCGCCAGCCGGCGCGTAGGACGACGGGCGACCAGCAGCAG
>CAZLBQ010000113.1:0-2218 GCA_964557745.1 uncultured Anaerolineales bacterium | reverse complement strand
GGCGCTGCGCTGCCCAGGCCAACCGTGGTGAGCGGCGACGGCGCGCTCGCCGCCGGGGCGAGGACCGTCAGCGGCTCGAACTTCGTCGCCGCGAAGGGGTACGGCTCGATCTCCCACTCCCACACCCCGGCGCTGGGGAAGGTGACGTTCACCACAAAGTGGCCCGTCTCGCCCACCTGACGGGCCTCGGCGCGCACCGTCTCGCCGCCGGCCCGATTCCGCGCCGTCAGGACCGGCTCCACCTGGCTATTCGGGGTGATGCCATGCTGGCGCACCATGAACCCCAGGGTAAGGGTCGTCTGCCCGGCGCGAACGTCGCGTGGCAGGCTGTCCAACGTCACCACGGCCCAGCCGCCTGCCCCGACTGACCACACCAGGGCAAGGGTAAGCGCCACGGCGAGCAGCACACTGAGAGAGACTCGACGCACCATAGCTACCTCCTGTTCAACATGGATGGGATTTGCCCCTTGTACAACTGACGGGCGGTTGTGGTTCCATCGGAACAGGCGAATGGCGGCGAGTGAATGGTCGCCGGCAGGCGAGCGCTGCCCCGGTTATGGCGTCGGGGCGCCCTGTAGCCACGGTCGCACCGACTCGGCGACGCGCAGCGCCGCTTCCCGTGACAGCGCCCCTTCCAGGCGCAGCGTCAGGCCGGCCTGCTCCCAGATCAGGACGTTCCCGGCCAGCCGCAGTGTCTCCTCGCGGATATTGCCCTGCGCGTCACGATAGAAGAACGCGTGCGGCGCGCCCGTGATCCAGAAGCCGCGTTCCCCGTTGACGCGCACGGCTTCGACCGTCGAGCCGCTGGCGACCTGTTTGCCCATCAGAATCTGGTCCGTCTGGCCGACGAACTGGCCTGCCAAGAGGGCGATACCGTTGTCCCCCGCCGCGAAGCCCGGCCGCGCTCGGTAGACCAGCGTCACGGCTCGCTCACCGGGCAAGCCTTCTACATACACCTCGTCGGGTGCGCCCAACTCAGGCAGCGTCGGCTGGCGGAGAGTGAACGGGATTTGAGCCTGCGCCGCCGCGAGAGACGAGGGGCTGCCCAGCCCCAGCCGCACGCCGAGGGGGATGGGCGTGGCTGAGGGCAGCGGCGTCGGAGTCGGTGGGAGGGTGGGCAGGGCGGGAACCTGCTGGATGTCGATGCCCCGCACGCCGAGGCGGTCCGCAATGGCGCGCCGCACGTCGGGCGACGCGGCCAATGCCAGCGCCGCCAGCAGCAGGATGGCCAGCGCGGCCAGCGCGAGACGGCGCGGCGCGCGCCAGGCCATCCAGGGGCGGGGGCGGGAGGGTGACGCGGCCTGGAGGCGCGCCGCGGCCCGGCCGGCGATGTCCGGCGTGGGCGGCCAGTCGAGGTGGTCCGCTAGGTCGGTCAGCGCGGCGTCGAGGTCGGGAGTGGGGCGACGAGGTTCAGTCATCACCACTCTCCTCCCCGTCCCACAGGCGCGCGGCAGCGCCCGACCGCACCAGTTCCTCGCGGAGACGCGCCATGGCCCGCGACAGACGTGACTTGACCGTCCCACGCGGGCACGCCAGAGCCTCTGCCATCTCTGCCTCAGATAAGTCCAGGAAATAGCGCAACGCAATCGTCAGACGGTCGTCGTCGCGTAAGCCGTCCATCGCGGCCAGCAGCGTCTCGCGCCGCTCCTGGGCAAACGCGGCCGCCTCGGGAGACAACGGCTCACCGCTCAAGGGGTGGTCGGCGAGGGCGCGCTGGGCCAGGCTGACCCGCCGCCCGGCTGCCTTGCGGTGGTTGCGGGCCTCGTTGGCGACGATGCGCAGCAGCCACGGCCGCCAGGGGTCGCCCAGGCGGAACCGCGCCAGGGCGTAGTAGGCCTTGACGAAGGCTTCCTGCGTCGCGTCTTCGGCCTCGGCCTCCGCCCCTGTAATGAGGTAGGCGGTGCGGAAGGCGAGGTCCTGGTAACGCCGCATCAGGTCGCTATAGGCGGCGACATCCCCGCGCCGCGCGCGCTGAATCAACTCGGTGTCGTCCAGTGGCTGGCTCCCTACCGTGTGCGGCCGGCTCGCCTGGTGGGTCTTGCTCTATATACAACAACGACTGGGATTTGGTTCCACTGCCGTTGAAAGACAAGACCTGACAGGTCTTGAAAACCTGTCAGGTCTACAGGTATGCTCAGCGTCCGCTAGCGCGCTGTAATCAAGAACGGCGCGGATTTCGCCCCGATGGGCTGGGCGTCGCCGCCCTGCACCGTCGAGA
>CAZLBQ010000112.1:0-14145 GCA_964557745.1 uncultured Anaerolineales bacterium | reverse complement strand
ACCGGGGGCCTGTGCAAAAAGCTGCCGCGAAAAGGGCGGTTCCCCCTCTAGACAAATCAGAACAGATGTGCTAAAATAGTCTCAAACCTATCATCCTCCCGCTGGCGGAAGAACTCCGAGGCGGCCGGATTCAATTGTCAATGGTCAATTGACAATTATCAACTATCAATGCTCAGACATTGGTAATCGATGATTGTCAGTGGCCAGTGGTCAATGGTCAATTGTCAATGTCCGAACATTGATACTTGATACTTGACGATTGACAATTGAGTCCCGGCCGCCTTTTCTTTTTGCCCGGCGGGGTTGCTCCAGGGAGGAACCTATGCAGGCGATGGTGGAGGTGGCGTTGTCCTATGCGCGGCGCGGTTGGGCGGTTCTCCCGCTCCACGCGCTGCTGGCCGACGGCTGCTCGTGCCTCAAGCCGGAGTGCACGAGCGTCGCCAAGCACCCGCGCTCGGATGGGCGTCTGCTGCCCCACGGCGTCCACAGCGCGTCGAAGGACGAGACGACGATCCGCGCGTGGTGGGAGCGGTGGCCGAACGCGAATATCGGGCTGGCGATGGGCGGGCCGAGCGGGCTGGTGGCGCTGGATGTGGACCCGGCCCACGGCGGGGAGGAGAGCCTGGCCCAGCTGCTGGCCGAGGTGGGGCCGCTGCCGGCGACGATGACGAGCCTGACGGGCGGCGGGGGGCGGCACCTGTTCTTCCGCCCGCAGTGCCGCCTCGCCAACAGCGTGGGGACGTTGGGGGCGGGGCTGGACGTGAAGAGCGATGGGGGCTATGTGGTGGCGCCGCCGAGCATGCATCGCAGCGGCCGCCCGTACGCGTGGCTGGCGGGGCACGGGCCGGGGGAGGTGGACATTGCGCCTGCGCCGGACTGGCTGGGAACAGGGGCCAGGGGTCAGGGGGCAGGGGTCAATCGTCAATCGTCAATCGTCAATGGCGCTCAGCGCTCAGCGCTCAGCACTCAGCACTGTATCCCGGAGGGGGAGCGGAATACGACGCTGTTCGGGCTGGCGGCGCGGCTGCGGCGCGGCGGGCTGAGCGCCGAGGCGGTCGCGGCGGCGGTCCACGCCCACAACGCGGCCACCTGCCAGCCGCCCCTGGCCCAGGCGGAGGTCGAGCGGCTGGTGGCGAGCGCGCTGCGCGGCGGTTCTGATAGCCCGCAATCGTCCCTCCTCTATAGAGAGGAGGTCATGGACGGACGAATATTGCGCTTCTACAGCGCGGTCGAGGTGGCGGCGCAGACCTCGACCACGGTGCCCTGGGTGGCCTACCCCTGGCTGGCGCGCGGGGCGCTGACTGAGGTCATTGGCAAGGCTAAGCTGGCCGGCAAGACGACGTTCATGCTCGCCCTGTGCCGCGCCGTCGTCACCGGCGCGCCCTTCCTCGACGGCCCCACGGCGCGCACGCGCGTCATCTACCTGACCGAGCAGTCGGAGAGCAGCTTTGTCCAGGGGTTGGACGAGGCGAGTCTGCTGGACCACCCCGACTTCGTCGTCCTGTTCTGGCGCGAGACGATTGGCGTTCCCTGGCCGGACGTGGTGGCCCAGGTGGTGGCGGAGGCCGAGCGGCGCGAGGCGGGGCTGGTGGTGGTGGACACGCTGCCCCAGTTCGCCGGGCTGCACGGCGACGAGGAGAACAGCGCGGGGGCCGTGCTGAAGGCGTTGCAGCCGTTGCAGGCGGCGGCCCAGCGCGGGCTGGCGGTGGCCGTCATCCGCCACGAGCGCAAGTCGGGGGGCGAGATTGGGGACGCCGGGCGGGGCAGTTCGGCCTTTGCCGGAGCGATGGACGTGTGCATGACGCTGCGGCGGCCCGACGGCGGGGCCAGCCCGCGCCGCCAGATTGCCGCCGTCAGCCGCTACCGCGAGACGCCGGAGGCGTTGAGCATCGAGAAGACGGAGCGGGGCTTCATCGCCCACCTGGACACGGAGAGCTTGGCGCTGCGGCTCCAGCTAGAGAAGCTGCTGCCCCACCTGCCCCCGAGCGAGGCGGAGGGCGTCACGGTGGACGCGCTGCTAGCCGCGACGGACATGACGCGCACGTTGGCCTATAACACGTTGCAGGCGGCGCGCGTGCAGGGCACGGTCGGGGTGGTCGGGCGCGGCGTCAAGGGCGACCCCCACCGCTACTACAGAATTCATCCATCCACGACCTCCTCTCTATAGAGGAGGGACCAATAGGGGGAGGGAGCAATGGTCAATCGTCAATTGATAATTGACCGTTGTCAATTGACTGTCACCTGGCCGCGCGTCCCGTCGACCGTCACCCGCTGGCCGGTGCGCAGGCGGTGGGTCGCGTCGGCCACGCCCACGACGGCGGGGATGCCGTACTCCCGCGCCACGACCGAGCCGTGGGACATCACCCCGCCCGCCTCCATCACCAGCCCCCCCGCCGCCAGGAACAGCGGCGTCCAGGCCGGGTCGGTGGACGGCGCAACGAGAATCTCGCCCGGTTGGAGCTGCGCCCCGTGCGGGTCCAGGATGACACGCGCGACGCCCGTGGCGACGCCGGGCGAGGCTCCCGTCCCTTGCAGGCTGGCGGCCCCGTGGGCGGCGACGCCACCGTAGACCTCGACGCCCTCGCTGGTGATGAGGCGCGGCACGCGGCGGCGCCGCAACTCGGCCTGGTAGTCGGCCCGCCGCTGCGCCGCCCGCTCCGCCAGCCGCTCGCGGCTCCCCTGCGCCGCGCTGCGCAGCTCGTCGCCGGTCAGGAAGAAGACGTCCTCGGCGGCGTCCAGCAGACCCAGGGCGACGAGGTCCTGCCCGATGGCGCGCCACACCGCCCGCACCTCGGCGAGGACGCGGATGATGTAGAACTTGGGGACCTCGCGCAGCCCCATCAGCGCCCGCAGGCGGCCCAGGATGACCGCCAGCGCAGCCCGTCGACGCCAGCCGCCCGGCGTCCGCGCCACGCGGTCCAGCAGCGCAGCGGCCCGCGCCCGCGCCGCCCTGTCCCCCTCCCGGAAGTGGACATCGGGGGCCAGCGCGGGGTCGTGGATGTCCAGGTAGGTGCGCAGCACGCCCACGATGTAGCCCGGCTCGTCGGCCCAGCGCGGCATCCCCAGGTCAATCTCGCGCACCGCCCGATGGCCGTAGACGGCCAGGAACGTCCCCAGCGCGGCCTGGGCCGTCGGCGGCAGCGTCCCCGCCCGGTAGCGGTCGACCACGGCCGCCGTCGGCTCGCGCAGCGCCTCCGCCGACGCGGGGTCGGCGGCGATGGCCCGCGACAAGGTCCACAGCGTCAGGTCCATCTGCGTCGTCGGGTTGTGGGGGACGCCGCGCAGCAGGTCGAGGACCGCCGTCTCGTCGCCCAGCCAGCGCGTGACCCAGCCGTGGGCCAGGCGCTGCGTGGCGATGCCGCTGAAGGCCATCGCCGCCAGGCGGGGGAAGACGCGCCCCGCCGTCGGGGCCAGGTGGTCCAGCCGCGCCACGCGCTCCGCCAGGGTCTGCGCCGAGGCGACGTGGGCGTGGAAGGCGGCCATCTCCCCGTTCACCTCGGCCAGGTAGGCCTGGCGCGCGCCGTCGGGGTCGCGCCACAGCCGCGCGGCGCGGGGCAGGATGGCCCGCGCGACGGGCAGCAGGAAGCGAAAGCGCCGCCAGAGCGTGACGGGCAGCGGCGCGTCGGGCGTCGGCGTCAAGCGCGGGTCGGCCAGTACTTGCTCCACCGCGCCCATCATCTGGGGGTCCATCAGCGCCAGGATGCCGCCCAGCAAGCGCCGGGCGCGGGGGCTGCGCAGCGGCGTGGTGATGTCGACAAAGATGCGCCCCGCCACCGGCGTGTAGACCGCTGGGCCGGTCTCGCTGACCAGCGTTGTCCCGCTGGCGCGTTGGACGCCCCGCGCCAGGTCGCGGAAGGTCGAGATGCCCGCCGGGGTCAACGGCTCCACCAGGCCCTGCATGTAGTTGACGTCCAGGTAGACCCGCAACGCGCCGTCGGCGGGGAGGTAGGGCGGCTGGGGGAACAGGGACGTGATGGGGCGGCTTTGCAGGATGGCCAGCCGGCCGTCGGCCAGCGCCCACTCGATGTCCTGGGGCAGCCCGTACAGGGCCTCGATGCGCGCCGCCACCCGCGCCAGGTCGACCGCCTGGTCCTCACTCAGGACGGACTGCCGCCGCTGCTCGGCGGGCGTCGGGACTTCCGCCGTCCCGTCCGCCGTCCGCACCGTCATCACCGCCTTGTCCCCAATGTCGCGGCTCACCACCCGCCCGCTCGCCTTGTCCACCACCCAGTGGTCCGGCGTCACCTGCCCGCCCACGACGGCCTCGCCCAGCCCCCACGCCGCGTCGATGACGGCCTGGCCGCGATGCCCCGTCACCGGGTTGGCGGTGAACAGGATGCCCGCCGCGTCCGCCGCGACCAGGGCCTGGACGACGACCGCCAGGGCCACGCTGTCCGGCGCAATGGCGTGGCGGGCGCGGTAGCCCAGGGCGCGCGCCGTCCACAGCGACGCCCAGCAGCGGCGCACCGCGTCCAGCACGGCGTCCGCGCCCTGGATGTTGAGGTAGGTATCCTGCTGCCCGGCGAAGGAGGCGTCGGGCAGGTCCTCCGCCGTCGCGCTGGACCGGACCGCGACGGGCAGCGGCCGGTCGTAGGGGCGAGGCATGCCTCGCCCGTCCGAGGCGGTCAGTGGTCGGTGGTCAGCGGTCAGCGCAGTGTAGGCCGCCCGGACCGCCTCAGCCACGTCGTCGGGGATGGGCGCGGCGGTGAAGAGGGCCTGGATGGCCGCCGAGGCCGCGTCGAGGCTGGCGGGGTCATCCGGATGCGCGCTCGCGGCCAAGGCCATCACGTGGGCTTGCAGGTCGTTGGCCGCGACAAAGCGGCGGTAGGCGGTGGTCGTGATGTGGCAGCCGGGGGGCACGGGCAAGCCGCCCCGCGCCAGGCGGCTCAAGCTGGCGCCTTTCCCGCCCACCGTGGCGAGGTCGGCATCCGGACTATCGAGCGCGAGCGTGTAGAGCGTCATAGGCATGGCCTCCTGCTCTGTGAAGATTACGCAGCCTGGCGCGCGCGTCAAGCGGGGCGACCATTGACGAAGGACGAAGGACGAAGGACCGCCGCCTTATTCACCGTCGAGGCGAACTGCCCCCTTGCGCCCCTAGCCCCTGCCCCCTAGCCCCTGGCCCCTAGCCCCTGACCCCTGCTAGATGGCACGTATCTTGCAAAAGGGGTAGCGTCAAAATGGTAGTAAGGATTACTGAGAGCGGGAGGTAGAGGAGACGTTCAGATGAAGACACGGTTCACCCTACGCACGATACTCTTCATCGCCCTGGTCGTCATGGTGGGGCTACTGGCGGCCTGCGGCGGCGCGAGCAGCACGAGCAGCAATCAACCCGGCGCGCCGGTCAACAACCCGCTGCCGCCCGCTCAATACGGCGGGTCCTACCAAGGCGGCACGGCCACCGGCGACACCGAAGCCGGGGCGGCCTTTGCCCGCTGGGTCCTCGACCAGGACCCGCAACACCGGTACATCACCGATGCCGTCGTCCGCAACGAGCAGACGCTCGGCGTCAAGGTCAACCCGAACATCACGAAGGGCGACGTCCAGCAACTGCTGGAAGCCCTGGCGCGGGGCATGGCGCGCACCTTCCCCAATCGTCAGTTGACCATCAACGCCTTCTATCAGTCGGGCGACAAGCTGGCCGAAGCGGTCTATGACCCCCGCACCAACACGGTCAACGTTCAATTCGTCGGATGAGAAACGCAGTACTGTTGACAGAAACAAGGAGGATTCACGATGAGTACCCCCCTCGACCGCTGGGCGCAAGGCCCGCAAGGCGGTCAAACATCCAACTACGACAACTGGGATCAGATGGTGGGGGCGGCGCCCCACGACGATGTCCGCTCGACGGTCACCAACGCCGTCCGCCAGATGGACCCGCAGGAGTACTATGACCACACCCAGCCCGGTGTAGGCGGCACCAACCCGCTGGGCAACCTGGCCCAGCCGCAGCGCACGGGCCTGGCGCAGACGCTCCTCAACGCCCTGCTGGGCATGGGCCTCGGCCAGCAGACGATCAGCCAGGGCGCGGGCATCCAGACCCTGGACCCGAGCCGCATGTCGCCGCAGGACCTGGCCGCGCTGGCCCAGTGGACCCAGCGCAACCACCCGGAGGCGCTGGGCCAGGTGGCGGCGGAAAACCGCGACAACCCCGGCCTCATCGAGTCGCTGCTGGGCAACAAGGCGCTCATGATGCTCGTCGCCGGCCTGGGCGCGAAGTACCTCTCCGACCGCGCGAACCAGCAGCGCCAGCAGAACGGCGGCTCCTACCGCAAGTAGCCGGTGGACATCGTAGCGCTGACTTCAGTCAGCAGTCGACTGAAGTCGGCGCTACATGTCCGCCTTCCGCCTTCCGCCTACCGCCTTTCCGCAGCCCACGTAAGACCCGCCCCGCCCATGCGTCCTATCCACGCTGAAGTTTGACCCGGCAGCCCGTGTGGGCTATACTTACGCTGTTGTTGGGGCTGTAGCTCAGCTGGGAGAGCGCATCAATCGCACTGATGAGGCCAGGGGTTCGAATCCCCTCAGCTCCACCTCCAAGGGCAATTCCCATATTGCCCTTTTTTATATCTCAACGGCTGTGACCAGGAGTAGTAAGCCATCCCGCCAGCGAGCCAGGGACCGTGAGAGCCTGGCGCTTGCGCCCCGCGGGAGCGCGTCGGCTGAACTCGCCTGCGAGCCGCGCCGGTCAGGCGGGTTGAAGGTGGCAGGTTGAAAGTTGAAGGTTGGGACGGCTTGGTAGACGGGCTGTCTCCTAACCTGCAACCTTCAACTTTCAACCTTCAACGCGACGTAGTCGGCTCCGTCCCCCCACGTTACGGGGTCCAAGCGGTTGGCTTGGGGCTGTAGCTCAGCTGGGAGAGCGCTTCAATGGCATTGAAGAGGCCAGGGGTTCGATTCCCCTCAGCTCCACCTTCAACCAGGGTGGTACCGCGGAGTAGCCCTTCGTCCCTGACATGGACGGAGGGCGTTTTGATTCGGACCGAGGACCGAGGACCAATAGCACACCCTCTGACCTTGGTCCTTCGTCTTTGGTCCCTGGTCGTAGGCAGGAGGACCTACACAATGGAGAAGACCCACACCCCCGCGCGGGCGGAGCGCTTCGACCCGACCAGTATCGAGCAGAAGTGGCAGGCGCGCTGGGAGGCCGACAGGCTATATCACGCCGTGACTGACCCCGGCCAGAAGAAGTTATACTATCTGACGATGCTACCCTACCCTAGCGGCGACCTCCACATTGGCCACTGGTATGCCATGACGCCCTCGGACGCCCAGGCCCGCTTCCGGCGCATGCAGGGGCACAACGTCGTCTTCCCCATCGGCTTCGACGCCTTCGGCCTGCCCGCCGAGAACGCCGCCATCCGCAACAAGATTCACCCCTACACCTGGACCCACAAGAATATCGAGCGCATGCGCGGGCAGCTACGTTCGATGGGCGCGATGTGGGACTGGGAGCGCGAGATTATCTCGTGTGAGCCGGAATACTATAAGTGGAACCAGTGGTTCTTCCTGAAGATGTATGAGATGGGGTTGGCGTACCGCAAGGGGTCGCTGGTTAACTGGGACCCGGTGGACCAGACCGTCCTCGCCAACGAGCAGGTCATCAACGGGCGCGGCGACCGCTCCGGCGCGCTGGTCGAGCGGCGGCTGATGGAGCAGTGGCACTTCAAGATTACGGCCTATGCCGAGGAGTTGCTCAACAATCTGGACCATATGGACTGGCCGGAGCGCGTCAAGACGATGCAGCGCAACTGGATTGGCCGCTCCGAGGGCGCCCAGGTCACGTTCCACACCGAGGCGGGTGACGCCATCGAGATCTTCACCACCCGCCCCGACACACTGTGGGGCGCGACGTTCATGGTCCTGGCCCCGGAGCACCCGCTGGTCGAGAAGCTGACCGCGCCCGACCAGCAGGCCGCCGTCGACGCCTACGTCCAGCAGACGGCGCGCACGACGGAGATTGAGCGCCTGGCCGAGGGCCGCGAGAAGACGGGCGTTTTCACGGGCGGCTACGCGGTCAACCCCGTCAACGGCGCGCGCATCCCGGTCTGGATCGCCGACTACGTCCTCATCAGCTACGGGACGGGGGCCATCATGGCCGTCCCCGCCCACGACCAGCGCGACTTCGAGTTCGCCCGCCAGTATGACTTGCCCATTGTCGTCGTCATCCAGCCGGAAGGCGAGACGCTGGACGCGGCGACGATGGACGTGGCCTACGACGGCGAGGGGGTCATGGTCCACTCCGACGGCTTCGACGGCACGCCCACCGCCGACGGCCAGGCCATCAAGAAGGTGGTGGCGTGGCTGGAGGAGCAGGGGCTGGGCAAGGGCCACGTCCAGTACCGCCTGCGCGACTGGCTCATCTCGCGCCAGCGCTACTGGGGCACGCCCATCCCGATGGTCTACTGCGACACGTGCGGCATCCAGCCCGTCCCGTATGACCAGTTGCCCGTCGTCCTGCCCGACGACGCCGAGTTCCTGCCCAGCGGCCAGAGTCCGCTGCTCTACCACGAGGGCTTCCTGAACACGACGTGCCCCAAGTGCGGCGGCCACGCGCGCCGCGAGACGGACACGATGGATACGTTTGTCGACTCGTCATGGTACCAGTACCGCTACCTCAGCCCCCACTACAGCGAGGGGCCGTTTGACCCGGTCGAGGGCGCGTACTGGCTGCCCGTCGACCAGTACACGGGCGGTATCGAGCACGCCATCCTGCACCTGCTCTACACCCGCTACTGGACCAAGGCCATGCGCGACATGGGCCTGGTCAACTTCGGCGAGCCGATGGTCCGCCTGTTCAATCAGGGCATCATCCTGGGCGAAGACGGCGAGAAGATGAGCAAATCGCGCGGCAACGTCATCGCGCCGGACACCCTGGTCGACAAGTACGGCGCGGACACCGTGCGCCTGTACCTGATGTTCATTGGACCGTGGGAGCAGGGCGGCCCGTGGTCGTCCAGCGGCATCGAGGGCGTGACCCGCTTCCTCAATCGCGCGTGGAGCATGGCGCTGGAGGGCGGCAGCCCCGGCAGCGGGGAGACGGCGGACGCCGAGCGCACGCTGCGCCGCCGCGTCCACCAGACGATCCGCGAAGTCACCTCGGACATGGAGGGCTTCCGCTTCAACACCGCCGTCGCCGAGCTGATGAAGCTCAACAACGACCTGCTCAAGGCGAAGGAGGCCGGGCTGTACGGCACGCCGGTGTGGGGCGAGGCCGTCGAGAGCTTCCTGCTGCTGCTGGCCCCGCTGGCCCCGCACATCAGCGAGGAGCTGTGGGCGCGGCTGGGTAAGCCCTACAGCATCCACCAGCAGGGCTGGCCGACCTTCGACCCGGCCCTGGCCGCCGAGGACACCGTCGAGGTCGTGGTCCAGGTCAACGGCAAGGTGCGCGCCCGCGTCACCGTCGCCGCCGACGCCGACGAGGCCACGCTGCGCGAGGCGGCCCTGGCGACGGACGCCGTCCAGAAGGCGGTGGGGAGCGGCGCGCCGCGCAAGGTCATCGTCGTCCCCGGCAAGCTCGTCAACGTCGTCGTGTAGGGCAGCCGCCTGAGACAACGGGAACGGGGGCCTGAACGCCCTCGCCTGGACGCATCCTAAGGGGAAACCTATTGCCTGCCTGTAGCGCCGACTTCAGTCGGCCGCCGACTAAAGTCGGCGCTACAGTGAACGCGGACCAGACCTGTCAGGGTGGGTCCGCGTTCATCCCTTTTTCCGCGCCTCTCCGCGCGCCGGGTTGCCGGTTGGCCGTCATCTTTTGCCCCCATTGTGCGTATGATAATATACCTGCCGCGCCGGCTGCGCGCGTAGTCAGACCTTCACCCCTGATTGCTTGAAGGAGACACTCAATGAGGCTTCCCCGTATCGTTTGGGCGCTGGTGAGCGCGTGCCTGCTGCTCGTGGCGATGGCCGCCGTGAGCAGCGCCGCTTCGGCCTTCGACCGCCAGGCCAACAGCCCCCAGGTACAAGGCATTCGCAACTCCGACACGTCCGCCGTCTTCCCCACCAACAAGCAGAACGAACCGACCATCGCCGTCAACCCCGTCGACAGCCGCTTCCTCATCGCTGGCTCAAACGACGAGCAGCGCCAGCCGCCCTGCGGCCCCGGCCCGGTGCGCGGCCCCGCTGCCCTACCCAGCGACTGCTCGTTCTTCCCCGGCGTCGGCACGTCGGGCATCTACACTTCCGCCGACGGCGGCCGGTCGTGGACCAATCGTGGCCTGTTGGATGACCAGGCGAGCTGGGTCCGTAGCGACCTCGTCTCCGACGGTGACCCGGTCATCGTCTACGGCCCCCGCCCTGACCGCGCTGGCCGCTTCGCCTATGCCAACGGCGTCCGCGCCTACTACGCCACCCTCGCCTCCTACAAGCCCGGCCGCAGCCCGTATCCGCCCAACAAAGCCCCTGAGCTGCTCGCCGTCTCCTATTCTGACGACAACGGCCTGACGTGGAGCGCGCCGGTCATCGCCACCGTCAAGGACAACCCTAACGACTTCAACGACAAAGAGTCGTTGTGGGTGGACGACCTGCCCAGCAGCCCGTACTTTGGCCGCCTCTACCTGAGCTGGACCGAGTTCCGCTCAGCCAGTAACGGCAACGACCCCGTCCAGGTGGCGATCTCCACCGACGGCGGGCTGACCTTCGGCGCGCCCAAGCAGCTCTCCCCGGCCCAGAATAACGGGTCTCTGGGGGGACGGCAAGGCTCGGCGGCGCGCAGCGGCCCCGACGGCAGTGTCTACGTGGCCTGGGAGGAAGGCCCGGCCCAGGTCGTCGCCATCTCCCGTGACGGCGGCGGCGCCTGGTCGCGGCCCGTCTACATCGGCCCCGTGGCCGACATCAACGACCCCATCCCCGGCGCGAACTTCCGCACCGACAGCTTCCTCAGCCTGGCCGCCGACCCGCGTTCCGGCAGCGCCACCCTCTACGCCGCCTGGGTCAACCGCACCGCAGGAGGCGGGCGCGTCGTCGTCAGCGCGTCCACCGACAAGGGGCAGACATGGGGGCCGCTGGTCGAGGTGAGCACCGCCGCCGAGGGCTACGCCTTCTTCCAGGGGCTGGACGTCGCCCCCAATGGCCGCGTCGACATCGGCTACCAGGCGCTCCAGGCGGCCAACCCCGCCACGTACGGCACGGGTAACGCGCGCATCGATAGCTGGTACGTCAGCAAGCCCGCCACCGGCGGCTGGACAGCCCCCCTCAAGGTCAGCGCGGCCTCCTCCGACCCGGCCGTCAGCGCCCAGAACAACCTCGCCCGCCAGTTCTTCGGCGACTACAACACGCTGGTGTCGACTACCGGCGCGGCGTGGTTCATCTACACCGACACGCGGCGCGGCGCGGGCTGCCCCGCCGTCGACGCCTACCAGCAGGCCATCGCCGGCACCGGAGTCGTGCGCGGCGACATGGGCGACCGCATCGCCACGCGCCTGGGCCAGAACCCCTACGCCACCGACCCGGCCACCAAGCCTGCCCCCGGCCTGGACTGCCCGTCCCAGTTCGGCAACAGCGACGCCTACGTCAGCGTCATCACGCCGTAAGGCTCTCTCGTCAATACCACAACCGCCCTCCGCCTTTGCCAGGCGCGAGGGCGGTGTGGCGTCGGGCACTCCTTATGGCATCAGTAGTGACCGTCCCAGTCCCGCAGCACAGCCTGGGCGGCGTTGTGGCCGGGGATGCCGGTGACGCCGCCGCCTGGGTGCGCGCCCGACCCGCACAGGTAGAGGCCGGGCAGCGGGGTGCGGTAGTCGGCGTGGCCGGCGTAGGGCCGCAGGCTAAACGCCTGGTCGGGCGTCAACTCGCCGTGGAAGATGTGGCCGCCCGTCAGGGCGAAGCGCCGCTCCAGGTCGACCGGTGACAGCATTTGGCGGGCGATGACGGCGTCCCGAATGTTGGGGGCGTACTCGGCCAGCTTGGCGAGGACGCGGTCGGCGAACGCCTCGCGCAGCCCGTCGTCCCAACTGCGGCCCGCCGGCTCATACGGCGCGTACTGACAGAAGCACGACAGGACGTGCTGGCCCGGCGGGGCCATCGTCGGGTCGGTGGGCGACTGGCTGTAGATTTCGATGAACGGCTCGCGCGACGGCTGACCGTACTTGCAGTCGTCCCAGGCGCGCTCCAGGTAGGCCACGCTGGGCGCGATGTCCACCGTGGCGCGGCCGATGACTTCGGGTGGCGTGTCGGGCGGCGCGGCGGTGTAGCGCGGCAGCTCGGCGAGGGCCAGGTTGAGCTTGTAGACCGGCCCGGCGCTGCGGTAGTTCTTGTCGATGTGTGCTCGGAAGTCGGCGGGCAGGGCGCTGGCGGGCGTTAGCTTGAGAAAGGTGCGCTTGGGGTCGGCGTTGGACAGCACGACGCGCGCCCGCAGCGTCTCGCCACTCGCCAGCACGACCCCCTTGGCCTCGCCTTGCTCCACCAGAATCTCGGCCACTGGCGCGTTGACGCGCATCTCGACGCCCAGGTCGCGGCCGGCGGCGGCCAGGGCCTGGGTGATGCCGCCCATGCCGCCGCGCACGTAGCCCCACACGCCGCGCTGGCCCATGGCGCGGCCGATGGCGTGGACGAGCCAGATGAAGGGCGTGCCGGGTGTCATCGGCCCACCCGCCGTGCCGATGAGGGACTGTGGGGCCATGGTGGCCTTGACCTGCTCCGACTCGAAGAACTCGTCCAGCAGGTCGGTGGTGGACAGGAGCATCAGGCGGCGGAAGTCGTCGGCCGCGCCCGCCTGGGCGAAGCGGTCGGCCAACTCGCCCAGGCTGAGGGGCGGCTGCATCAGAGTCGGCTCGACCACATCGCACACGCGGTCCCAGAAACTCTCCCAGCGGTCGAGGGCCTCGGCGTCGTGGGGCGAGAACTTGCGAATCTGGGCCTTGCTGCGCTCGCGGCTGTCGGCGTAGAGGAACAGGTGGCGGCCGTCGGGAAAGGGCATGAAGTACGACGGCTGCTTGGGGTAGACGGCGAAGCCGTAGTCGGGCAGGCGCAGGTCGTGGATGATCTCGGGCCGCAGCAGGCTGCACGAGTAGGAGGCGACGGAGACGCGGAAGCCGGGGTGGATTTCCTCGGTGATGGCCGCGCCGCCGACCTCGTGGTAGCGCTCGACGACGAGGACCTTCTTGCCGGCCTTAGCGAGGTAGCACGCGGCGACGAGGCCGTTGTGCCCCGCGCCGATGACAATGGCATCATAAGTAGTCATCTTCACTCCTTGTTGCTGCGCGACGGCTATCCGCCCGCCGTCATCCAGCGCGTCAACCGCCGCCAGTACTACGCCACGCTGGCCCGCGCCGACCGGGGACAGCCCCGGCCCTTCGTCAACCTCGTGGCGCGCGCCGTCGAGCGCAGCCTGAGCCTCTATCTGGACGCTGTCACCCCGCAGACCGCGCCACCGGCCTCGGCTGACATCTGGCTGCCGCTGCGCGAGGCGGCCCAGGGGGCGCCGTACAGCCAGGAGTATCTGAGCCTGCTGGCCCGCACGGGCCGCCTGGAAGCCGTCAAGCGCGGGCGCGTCTGGTACACGACCCGCCGCGCGGTCGAGGCGTATGCCGCGTCGGCCTCATGAGCGTTGGCAAGAACCCCTCCTGTCACGCCGGTGAACCGCAGCCCTGAGCAACGCGAAGGGGCAGTGAGGGGTCTCCTTTGCCAACCCTACCAGAGCAGATGCTTCGCTCCGCTGCTCAGAACTTTGCGCTGTCACCCTGAACGGAGTGAGGGGCCTCCTCTGGAAACACTGCCAGAGCAGATGCCTCGCTACGCGAGGCATGACAGTCGCAAGATTCTACCACGCGTGCGGCCGGACGCGCGTGGCGCCGTGCTCCTTGGCCCAACTGACCTTACGCAGTAAGTCGTCGAGGTCCGACAGAAAGAGGCTATTGGTCCCCGTGTTCGGGTTGATGAAGTAGCCTGGCGGTGTCGCGTGGGCCATTTCCAAGTCCATCAGAATCTCCGGGTCGCTGTCCAGCGCACGGATGAGCGCCTGGACACAGGCGAACATGGCCTGCGGGGTGGTCCAGGCGGCGTCGTTGTAGGCGGCGCGCTTAGCGCGCTCCTCGGCTATCGTCTGCCGACCTGCCGCGTCGTCGCCATACATGTCAATCCACTCTTCCAGTGGCAAGTCATCGGTGGCGACACGAGACATCAAAGACAGGTCCAGGTCCAGCCGCGCTT
>CAZLBQ010000111.1:0-14179 GCA_964557745.1 uncultured Anaerolineales bacterium | reverse complement strand
GAGCGTGAGCCAGGTCGCCCTCACGCTTGAGCCGTGTGATCTCGCGCCAGCTAAACCGCCAGTCCAGGCGGTCACTCTTGCTGGCGTATAGCTCGCCCGGAACCTGGACCGGGCCGTCGAGGAAGCCCCAGTCGGTGACGGCCCACACGTCGTAGCCGGGCGCGCTGAGCGCCTTGCGGAAGGACTGGGGATACGCCTGGATGCCCTGGAGCAGATTGGGCGTCCCGCCGCGCTCCAGGTCGGTGACGATGAAGTGGCTGACGCGGTGGCGCTGGGCGGTGCGCATCAGGTCGGCGAAGGAGGCGGACGGCGTGACGATAACCGGCCGTTGGGCGTACAAGTGGGTCTCGGCGGGCTTACGCGCCATGAGCACGGCGTCCGGCGGCGTGCCGACGGCGGCCCACTCGGCGGCCAGGACCGACGTCGGGCGCGGCGTGGGGTCGAAGACATAGTGCTGGACGACGGGGGCTAGGAAGACGAGGAACGCGGCGTAGTACACGCCCAGGGCGAGGGCCAGCCCGCGCGCCGCACCCCGCCGCTGCCACAGCCAGACCAGCCCGCCGGCCGCCATGACGATCAGCAGCGGGGCCAGCAGGTGGCCGTGGCGCGTCTCCCCCGTGTCGCGGTGGCCGGGGACGCCCATGGTGATGAGGAGGGCCAGCACGCTGTAGACGAGCAGGACGACAAGCAGCCGCCGCGTGCGGCCCTGGACGGCGCGGAAGGAGACAGTGACGGGGATCAGGAAGAGGAGCGGGAACACCGGGTCGGCGCTCATGTCGAGCAGGAAGCCGTCGGACAAGAAGCCCTTGAGGTAGTTGGCCCAGTTGAAGACGCGGATGCCGAGGGCCTGCCCCCAGCCGCCGACGGCAGCGAGGTATTCCTGGAGGGTGAACGTGTCCAGCAGGTAGAACAAGGGCCAATTGGGCAGGAACAGCATCGGCTTGGCGTTGTAGAAGGGGTTGCCAAACGCAGCCGCCAGCCACACCGAGCGCCCGACCAGGGCCAGGGCCGGAAACGCAGCCAGCAACATTATATCGCGCGGCTTCCGCTGTCCAAATAGGACGATGACGGCCACCCCCAGCAGCCCCAGCAGGCCGCCCTCCTCGCGGGTCAGGAAACTCAGCGCCAGCAGGCCACCCGCCACGACGGCCAGGCGGCCAGCAGGCCGGAAGGCGTAGACGACCAGCGCGGCGACGGCGGCGTAGTAGAAGAAGGTCCCGACCGTGTCCGGATAGCCGGACACGCCCAGGTTGAGGTAGAACGGGTTGAGGGAGTAGAGGGCGACGGCCAGCCACGCCGCCCGCCGCCCGAAGAGGCGGTCACCCAGGGCGAACAGGGGGAAGACGAGCAGGGCGCGGAAGACCGAGGTGCTAAAGTTGGCGACGTGGAGCGAGACGCCGAACAGCTTGAAGAAGGCCCAGATGACCAGTGGGTAGAGGAAGCGGTCGCCAACGGGGAAGGGAGCCTGGGTGACGGGGTTCCGCAGGTCGTACTTGAAGTCCCACGACAGCCCCTTGCCGTCGTAGAGGTTCTTGGCCGCCTCGTAGTTGAAGAGGGTGTCGGCGAAGTTGTCCGCGTGGGAGACGGCGATGACGCCGCCGACCAGCAGGTTGAGCAGGAAGACGGCGGCCAGCAGCGCCCACCACGGGACGCTGCGGCTGGCCGCCGTCACGTGCCGCTCGACCGTCGGTTGTCCAACCGTCTCTACACCCATCCACTCACCCATTCGTATCCCCGCCTACGCCACCGTCACTTGGAGCTTGGGCGCGCCGCTCGCCCACGCCCCGTGCGGGTCGAGCAGGACGAGGCGCACTGCCTCACCGCCCCGCGTCCGCACATTGAGGGGCCGCTCGCCCCCCAGCCGCAGCAGCTCGGCCAGGCGCACGCGAACGACGGGCTTGACCAGGTCGCCGACGTAGAGGCACAGCGTCAGGTCGGGGTCGAGCGCGGCGGGCGCGCCGTCCGGGAAGGCGACGCTCAACTGGCGCAGGAAGGTCGGCAGGGCCTTCTTGCCTGGCGCGCCGCTCTGGTCCAGCAGGACCGCCTCGCCGTTGGCGACCTGCGGCACGCCAGAGAAGAGGGTGACACGGCGCGGCGGCGGTGGCTCCTCTGCGATGTGACGCGTCGGGCCCGCATCGGCGGCGAACGCCATCTGGCAGGAGCGAACGCTCGGGCCGCCCCCCGCCGAACGCTTGGCGCCAACTGGCCCAGACGCCATCGCCATCGCTGCCATTCGCGGTGGCTCAGAGAGGAAGCGCTCGGACCAGCCGGCGGGGAGGGCGTTCCCGACCGCGACCGTCGCCTCGACGGGCCGGCCCGCCTCGGTGCGCGTGGCGACGAAGGCCGTCTCGGCGCTCGCCAGCCCGTAATCCAGCGCCTCACGCACGAGCAGCCCGCGCAGCGCCTTCACCTGGTCAGCGCGCTGGTTCTCCGCGTAGACGCGCGGCGGCAGGTCGCCCAGGACGTCGGCGGCGCGGTAGCCCAGCCGCTCCAGGCGGTCGCGCAAGTCGGACGCGTCATACCCAGCGTGCATCAGGTATTCGAGGGCCAGGACACGCCGCGCCCCAAACAGAGCTTTGAGGGCGTTCAGGTCAGGGCTTGTCGCCGGTTCGACCCGCGCCTGGGCCACCCGTTCGCCCTCGCCACTTAGCAGTCTGAAGTCGAGGGCCGACGCCGTGTGCAGGACGCGGCCCGCGACCCAGCGCGGGCGGCCGGCAGGCAGGTCGCCCATGTCGAGGGCGGACCAGCCCGACGCGTGGCCAGGCCGCGCCAGACTCAGCGCCCCTGCCAGGTGTTCGTCACGCACTTCCAGCCGTAGTCCTTGGAGGATAGGCGCGTCCCAATCCGCCAGGACGTCATCCAGCGCCGTCGTGATGTCGTCCTCGTCGGGCAAGCTGGTCAGGAAGCGGGCCACGCCGCCCCCGCGCTCAACGAGGTCGTTGACCAGCATATCGTTGGGCGCGGCGTCGATGCAGATGACGCTGAGGCGGCGGCGGTCGGCGCGCAGGGCTTCCTGGTCGGCCAGCCGCACCACGCGGCCGGCGTCGCTGACCTGCGCATCGGTCACGATCAGGACGTGGCGCGTCAGCCCGCCTACGAAACGTGGCTGGCTCAGCGCCTGTTCCAGCGCCACGCCCAACTCGGTGCCGCCGCGCGGCGGGCGCTCGGTCATGAAGCGCATCGCCGACGTGACTTCCTTGTCCGTCCCACTCACGGGGACTGACTGAAACCAGGCGACTTCGTTATCGAACAGGCCCAGGTTGAAGTGGTCGGCCTCGGTCAGGCCCAACAGGAAGCGCTTGACCGTCCAGAGGGCCGCATCCCACTTGGGGCCGCTCATCGAGCCGGAGCGGTCGACGAGCAGGATGACCTCGCGGCCCACGCGCTGGGCGGGCGGCTGGGCGGGCGGGACGGCCAGCGCCAGGAAGTAGTCGTGGCCGTCAAGTGTATCGTCGTAGCGCAGCACCTGGAGGGCCGGGCGCGTGGCGTCCTGGACCGGCTGCCAGGTCAGGAGGCAGTCACGGTCGGGGAGGACCTCGCCCGCTTGCAGCCGCACGCGCACCGCGTCGCCAGCAGGCGCGACGTCCAGGGCGTGCGTGGGACTGGCGACGACCGCCGCGCCCACCACGCGCACGTCTAGTGCGAACCGATGGCCGGGGTCGCGCATAACCATGAGGGGTTGTCCTTGCGCGTGGCGGCTACCAAACTCGTCGCTCCGCGTGTAGCGTGGGGCCGTCGTCAGCGGGAGGCGCAGGCTCCAGCCCCCGCCCTCGACGCGGGCGAGTTGGACAAAACTCGTCTCGACGGTCACGTCCTGGTCGGGCTGGATGCCCACCACCTGGAGGGTAAAGACATCAGGCGACTCGCGGGTGAGGAGGGTCGCCAGGCGACCCTGGCGCTTGGCCACGTCGTACTCGGCCTCGGCTTCAGCCCGCTCCTTGAGGCGCGCCGTGATGGCCACGTCGCCGAAGCGCACGTCCACGCCCGTCACAGCCGCGTCGCCGGGCAGCGGGAAGCGGTAGACGGCTTCAATGACGCGGGGAGACTGGGCTGCTGTGGTGCGAAAGACCTGGCTCAGGGTGAGCTGGGCCAGCGGCCCGGTGATGGTTCCGGTCAGTTCCGAGCGTTGCAGGGGCACGAACAGGCGGCGCTGCTCCCCGCGTTCGCCCTCGGGCTGGATTTCGAGCACAGGGTAGCCGCTGGCAGCCGAATTCTCATACACGAGGCGATTGAACATGGGACCCTCCTCTCCTGGCCGTCGGGTTCACGACGTGACACGAAGGGCGTACAGCATTCAAGTGAATTATACACCCATCGATATAACAGGACAGGCGGCGCGTGGGCGCCGCCTGCGCGGGGAGAGAAGGGGGAAGATATTAGCGGTTCGCTTCGCGGCGGGCCTTGCCGCCCAGTTCCTCGGCCTTGCCCTCGGCCTGCATACGCTCGTCGTCCAGCAGGTCGCCGACGTTCTTCTTCAGCGACCCCTTCGTCTCGTCCCAAGTACCCTTGGCGCGGCCCTCGGCCTTGCCGCGCTCGACCTGAGCCTCGCCGCCCAACTCCTGGGCCTTGCCCTCGGCTTGCATGCGCTCGTCGTCGGTCAGGTCGCCCACACCCTGCTTGACCTTGCCGGCCAGCTTGTCCCACGTCCCTTCGGCCTTGGTCTCATTCTCCGACATTATGTGCCTCCTTACTGTTCCATGAGCCACGTTGAGTCTATACATTACAACTCTGGACAAGCAAGATAGAGGCCATGTAATGCGTCAAACTCCATAGGGAGGCGAACCATGCGGACTCAAACAGCGTATCATCCACCGCACAAACACACCCCACTCTCGGACGACGCCATGCTCGACTGGCACGTGGGCGATGAGGAGGACGGACAGGCGTTGCCGGACGCTCCCACGGCGCGGAGGACGCCTTCGCTGCCCTGGCTGCCGCGCGTCCTGCTGTCCGTGCTGATCGTCGCCGTACTCGTGGTGGCGGTCGGTGGTGTCTTCGCCTGGCGCGTGGCGGTGGCCCGCCAGGAACGCCTCCTGACCGACGCGCAGGCCGCCGTCGATAGTGAGTTGGCGGCGCTGCGGCTGGGCGATCCGGGGTTGACGGTGTTCGACCCCAATGCGGACCGCATGTGGCAGGCGCGCTATGTGGCCTACGTGCGAAGTGTATCACGCCTGACCCACGCCACCCTCATCGGCAGCCGCGTCACGAGTGTTGAGCTGCCCGCGCCGGACTTGGCGCTGGTTATGGTTGAAACCCAGGTCACGGATACAGTCGGGACGCACACCGTCCGCGAGGCGCGGGCCTACCGGCTGGCGGACCGCCAGTGGCAGCGGACCAGCGTCGATGAGCGGACGTGGGGGGCCTGGCAGACACTCGAGACGCCAGACTTTCGCTTGGTCTATCGTCAGCGCGACGCCGAGACGGTGAAGAGCGCGGCGTACGGGCTGGATACGTGGTACGAACGGATGCTGGACGACCTGGGCGCGCCGCCCCCGGCAGCGGGCCGAGTGACGATTACCTTGGATACCCTGAACCCGACGGGCACGACGGTTCGCACCGGCGATGGGTACCGCCTCAGTTCGCCCCTCACGACGCTAACTGGCCTGGACGTCCGTGACGAGCCGGAGGCCGTGGTGCGTGAGCAATTGGCGACGGCGCTGGTCCAGGGGGCGGCTAGCAGCCGCGGGAGCGTGACAGCGCCGCCGTGGCGGCCTATGATGTGGGCCATCCTCGACGCAGAGACACGCACTTTCGCCAAGCCGCTCGCTTCCCAGCAGGCGACGACGCGCGACCAGTTGCGCCGCGCCGTGGCTGCCAACCGCCTGATTCCGCTGGCGGCCCTGGAGACATACAGCGGCGACAGCAGCCTGGTGTCCGCCGAGTGGAACGCCTTCGCCGACTTCATCATCGCCCGCCTCGGCCCAAGTGGCCCGTCGCGTGTGCTCCACGCCGTCACAACCACTCGGACCTGGGACGAGTTCACACGGGCGGCGTTCGTCTTGCCACCGCGTGACCTGGAAACCGTGTGGTACGACTGGCTCACTGAGACGTTGAATTAAGCTCATCCCAAGATGAGACACTTCAGGCGGCAGCCGACCAAAGTCGGCGCTACGGGGGTGCGCTCTGAGGGTTTCGCTGTGTGATCGGTATAGGACGTAAGACCTGAGGTCGCGGGGGCCAGACCTCAACCAGGCACACGGATGGACACGGGAACAAGGATGAACGCGGATCAATCTGATAGATCTGATCCGCGTTCATCCATTTTTCTGCGTTCATCCGCGTTCTATTCTTCTCACCTGGGGGAGGCAGGCCGCCCTGCCCCCACTCACATTGCCTTAGCTGGTCATGGTCCCTGACTGGCGTAGTGGTCCTGGAGGCTGCGGACGCGGAGTTGCCGCGTCTGTAGCGCGCGGATGGCGCTGACCGCCGCCGCCGCCGCCGAGAGCGTCGTGAACAGCGGGATGCCATGCTGGCGGGCGGCGACGCGCATAACGCGGCCATCGCTGTGGCTGGCGCGACCATAGGGCGTGTTGATAATCAGGTCGACGGCGTCCTGGCGAATCAGGTCCAGGATGTCAGGCCCGCCCTGGCCGATGCGGTGGACCGTCTCGACGGGTAGGCCAACCCGGCGCAGCCAGGCCGCCGTCCCCTCGGTCGCCAGCAGCGTGTAGCCAAGTCCCGACAGGTCGCGGGCGATCTTGACGATATTCCCCTTGTCGAAGTCGTTGACACTCAGCAGCGCCTTGCTACCCTGGCCGATGTGGTCGCCCGCCGCCAACTGCGACTTGGCGAAGGCGTGGCCGAAGCGCGCCGCGTGGCCCATCACCTCGCCCGTGCTGCGCATCTCCGGGCCAAGGGTTGGGTCGGCGCCGGGAAAGCGCTCGAAGGGCAGGACGGCCTCCTTGACGAAGAAGCCGTCCACTCGGGGCTGCTCGGTGAACCCGATCTCGGCCAGCGTCTGCCCGGCCATAACCCGCGCCGCGATCTTTGCCAGTGGGACGCCCGTCGCCTTGCTGACGAAGGGCACCGTCCGCGAGGCGCGCGGGTTGACCTCTAGCACGTACACCACATCGTCCTTGATGGCGAACTGGACGTTCATCAGGCCGCGCACGCCGAGCGCCAGGCCAAGGGCCTGAGTGTAGTCGAGCATGACGCCCATGTGATAAGCGCTGACCTTGTAGGGCGGCAGGACCGCCGCCGAGTCACCACTGTGGATGCCGGCCGCCTCGATGTGCTCCAACACGCCGCCGATGACCACCCGCTCGCCGTCAGCCACGGCGTCCACGTCCACCTCATAAGCGTCGTCCAGGAAGCGGTCGATGAGCAAGGGGTGGTCAGGGGCGGCGGCGAGAGCCTCGCGGCCAAATCGCGCTAGCTCGTCGGCGTCGTAGACAATCGCCATGGCCCGCCCGCCGAGCACGTAGGATGGCCGCACCAGGACCGGATAGCCAATGGCCTGGGCGACGGCGCGCGCCTCGTCCAGGGTGCGGGCTGTACCGTTGGGCGGGGCGGGGATACCTAGCTCGTCGAGCAACTTGCCAAACCGCTCGCGGTCTTCGGCCAGGTCGATGGCATCCGGCGATGTGCCGAGGATGGGCACACCCGCCGCCTGGAGGGCGAGCGCCAGCTTGAGGGGTGTCTGCCCCCCCAACTGGACGATGACGCCCTCTGGCTGCTCCTCGGCCACGATGTTCAGCACATCCTCGACCGTGACCGGCTCGAAGTACAGGCGATCCGAGGTGTCGTAGTCCGTCGAGACCGTCTCGGGGTTGCAGTTGACCATGATGGTCTCGAAGCCCAGGTCACGCAGGGCGAACGCGGCGTGGCAGCAGCAGTAGTCGAACTCGATGCCCTGGCCGATGCGGTTGGGGCCGCTGCCCAGAATGACCACCTTGCGGCGGCTAGTCGGCGCGGCCTCGTCGCTGGTCTCGTAGGTCGAGTACAGGTAGGGCGTGTAGGCCTCGAACTCGGCGGCGCAGGTGTCGACGCGCTGATAGACGGGCCGGATGCCCAGAGCGAGCCGCCGCGCCCGCACCGCCATCTCTGCCCGGCGGTCGCCCGCCACGAGCCGCGCAATCTGACGGTCGCTGAAGCCCATGCGCTTCGCCCGCCACAGCACGTCGCGCGGGATGTCCGAGATTCCATCCCCCTGCTCGCCTGCCCCTCTGCCCCTCTGCCCCTCCGCTCCCCTGCTCCCCTGCTCCGCCAACTCCCCCTCGAAGGCCACGATCTCCTGTATCTGGGTGAGAAACCAGGGGTCGATGGCCGTCGCGGCGTGGAGGTCGGCCACGCTCGCGCCCAGGCGGAAGGCGTCGCCCACCTGGAAGAGGCGGTCGGGCGTGGCGACGGCGGCGCGGGCCAGGGCGTCGGCCAAAGTCTGACCCTCCGCCAGCTGCGGCGTCAGGCCGTCGGCCCCCGTCTCCAACGAGCGCAGCGCCTTCTGTAGCGCCTCCTTGAACGTGCGGCCAATCGCCATAACCTCGCCCACCGACTTCATCTGCGGGCCGAGGGTCGGGTCGCTGCCGGGGAACTTGGCGAAGTCCCAGCGCGGGACTTTGACCACCACGTAGTCAATGCTCGGCTCGAACGAGGCGGGCGTCTCGCGGGTGATGTCGTTGGGGATCTCGTCCAGGGTGTAGCCCACGGCGAGCCGCGCCGCGATCTTGGCGATGGGGAAGCCCGTCGCCTTAGACGCCAGGGCCGAACTGCGCGACACGCGGGGGTTCATCTCGATGACCACCTGCCGCCCGGTCTTCGGGTCGACGCCGAACTGGATGTTCGAGCCGCCGGTCTCGACGCCGACGCGCCGAATCACGCGCCGCGCCGTGTCGCGCATGGCCTGGTACTCGCGGTCGGTGAGGGTCTGCACCGGGGCGACGGTGATGCTATCGCCGGTGTGGACGCCCATAGGGTCCAGGTTCTCGATGGAGCACACGACCACGAAGTTGTCGGCGCGGTCGCGCATCACCTCGAGTTCGTACTCCTTCCAGCCCAGCACTGACTCCTCGATGAGCGCCGATCCGACGGGCGACGCGCGCAGGGCGCGGTCGGCCAGCGCCTCCAACTCGGCGCGGCTGAACGCCATGCCGCCGCCCTTGCCGCCTAGGGTGAACGACGGGCGGACGATGACGGGGTAGCCCAGGCCGTCGGCGATGCGCAGCGCGTCAGCCACGCTGCGCGCCAGGTCGCTCTGCGGCACGTCCACACCAATCTCCCGCATGGCCTCGCGGAAGAGGAGGCGGTCCTCGGCCAGCTTGACGGCGGCCACCTGCGCGCCGATGAGTTCGACACCAAAACGGTCGAGCACGCCGCTCTCGGCTAGCTCGACCGCCAGATTCAGCCCCGTCTGCCCGCCGACGGTGGGCAGCAAGGCGTCGGGCCGCTCCTTCTCAATGACCTGGGTGACGACCTCGGCCGTCAGCGGCTCGATGTAGGTCGCATCGGCCACCTCTGGGTCGGTCATGATGGTGGCCGGGTTGGAATTGACCAGGATGACACGGTAGCCGTCGGCGCGCAGCGCCTTGCACGCCTGCGCGCCCGAATAGTCGAACTCGGCGGCCTGGCCGATGACAATCGGCCCGCTGCCGAGGATAAGGATCGAATGGAGATCGGTTCGCTTGGGCATCTCTCTTCTCCCAGTTGCAGGTTGCAAGGTGAGGGTTGAAGGTTTAGCCATTCAACCTGTCACTTTCAACCTTCAATCTTCAACCTTCAACCTTCAACCAAGGCAATGAACTGGTCGAACAGGTACTGCGCGTCGTGGGGACCCGGCGCGGCCTCAGGGTGATACTGGACGCTGAAGGCAGGCACGTCGCGGTGGCGCAGGCCTTCAACCGTGCCATCGTTCAAGTTGAGGTGCGTGATCTCGACCTCCGGCGGCAGGCTGGCCGGGTCGACGGCGAAGCCGTGGTTCTGCGACGTAATCTCAACCTGGCCGGTAGCGAGGTGCTTGACCGGCTGGTTGACGCCGTGATGCCCAAACTTGAGCTTGTACGTCGCGCCGCCCACGGCCAGCCCCATGAGCTGATGGCCCAGGCAGACGCCGAACAGGGGCGTCTTGCCCAGCAGGGCGCGCACGTTGGCGACGGCGTAGTCCAGGGCGGCCGGGTCGCCGGGGCCGTTGGACAGGAAGACGCCGTCGGGCTTGAGTTCGAGAACCTCGGCGGCCGGGAAGGTCGCCGGGACCACGGTCAGCCGACAGCCGCGCTGCGCCAGTTCGCGCAGCAGGTTGTGCTTGACGCCATAGTCGTAGGCGACGATGTGGTAGGAGCGCGACAGTGTCCCAGCGACGCCCGGTTCGGCCGGCCACTGAAAGGGCCGGTCGGTCGAGACGACGCGCACCAGGTCGCGCCCGACCATGCCGGGCGACGCCTGCGCCTTAGCGACCACGGCGGCCGGGTCCGTGTCCACCGTCGACAGGTAGCCGCGCAGCGCACCGAAGGCGCGAATGTGGCGCGTGAGGGCACGCGTATCGATCTCGGAGATGCCGATGATGCCCCGCTCGCGCAGGAAGTCCTCCAGGCTCGCCTCGGACCGCCAGTTGCTCGCCAGGGGGCTGAACTCGCGGGCGACGAAGCCCTCGACGTGCGGCTGCCACGACTCGAAGTCCTCACGCGTGATGCCGTAGTTTCCGATGTGGGGATAGGTCATGACCACGATCTGCCCCTTGTAGGAGGGGTCGGTCAGCACCTCGGGGTAGCCGGTCAAGCCGGTGTTGAAGACGACCTCGCCTGCTCGCTCGCCGCGCGCGCCAAAGGCCACGCCTTCGAATACCGTGCCGTCTTCGAGCGCCAGGATGGCGCGGGGTCGGCTCTCACTCATCGTGTTGCCCTCGCTATGCCAAAAAAGACCCGCTTTCCCTGGGAAAACGGGCCGCAGCGTCGCTCAATTGCCCAAATTCTAGCCCGATTCGGCGCAAATCTCAAACTATGACGAAGGGAAGAGCACACCGCAACGCCAGCAGGGTCTATGACGTTGTTTCTTAGGGAGAACGTCGCGTCAGGAGAGGGTGTGGCAGACGACAATCAGCAACGGGGGGGACACGCGCGGCCAGGGCGTGGCGTGCGTGGGTTATCCAGACGCCGCCTCTCTCGCCGTCCCTCGCGCCTGCCCATTGGGGCCGCCTGGCTACTGGGCCTCGTCCTGCTGGCCCTGGCCGCCAGGCCGGGGCCAGCCGCGCCCGACCAGCAGGGCCAAACCTACGCCTTCCAGTTCGCCTGGGGCGGAGCCTCTCGCCCTGGCGTGTTCCTCTACCCCGAAGGGCTGGATGTCGACGACCAGGGCCGCATCCTCGTCGCCGACCGGGGCAACGACCGCGTCCAGGTGTTGAATGCGTCGGGGGTCGCGCTTGATGCCTGGGGCAGCCGCGGCAGCGAGCCGCGCCAGTTCCGCGAGCCGCATGACGTCGCGGTGGACCTCCCGCGCGGCCGAGTCTATGTCACTGACGGCGGCAACGCCCGCGTGCAGATTCTGTCGTTGAGTGGCGAGAGCATTGGCCAGTTGGGCAGCCGGGGCGCAGGCCCGGGGCAGTTCATCGAGCCGTTCGGCGTCGCCGTCAGCGGCGACGGCCAGGTGTTTGTCAGCGACCGCGCGGCCCGCGTCGTCCAGGTGTTCTCGTTGGCGGGCGCGCCGGTCGCCCGCTGGGGCGGCTATGGCACAGGGAGCGGGCGCTTCCTCGCGCCCCACGGCCTCGCCGTCGACAGCGCCGGCGATGTCTATGTCGCCGACCCACGCCTTGACCAGGTCAAGAAGTTCAGCCCCGACGGGACACAACTGGCGGTGTGGAACGGCCAGGCGGCGGGCGCGCGGCCCTTCCAGCAGCCGTCCGACGTGGCCGTCGGCGACGACGGCGACATCTACGTCCTCGACCGCGGCGCGACGTGGGTCCAGGTTTTCGCCCCCGACGGCGCGTTCCGCCGCAACTGGTCCAATGCCCTCGCGCCGGCTCAGGCCAGCGCCTGGAGCGCGCCAGGCATCACCGTGCGGGGCGCCGTCTTCGTCAGCGAGGGCCGGCCGCCCAACGCCCTGCTCGATGGGGGCTGGGGCCACGGCGTCGTGCGCTTCACGACCGGCGGGGCCATCGCCAACCTCTGGACCAACACGACGCGCGCCGGCGAGGGGCTGCGCTGGCCAGGCGCCATCAACTACGCCGACAACCTCCTTTACGTCAGCGACGGCCAGACCCTGCCGGGCCGCGCCCTCGACATCGTGCGCGTGTACAATACGTCGGGGGCGCTGGCCGAGACGCGCGCCTGGGACCGCTGGGCGGGGCAGGCGCAGGATGTGGACGCCGAGGCGCGGCAGCTCGGCCTCGGCGCGTCAGGCGCGTTTCAAGTTGTCAGTTCCGATGGCCGCGAGACGGCCCGCTACGTCCAGTCGGGGGAGCCTGGCGGGGTCGTCCTGGTGACAGCCGAGGACGGCATACGTTATCTGTGGGGCGGCGCCCCGCGGCTCCAGCGCCTGTTCCGCTTCAACCTGAGCGGCGGCCCCAATCTCGACATTGGCTCACCCACGGCGCCGCCGTCGCCCTTGTGGCCGCTGGGCCTGGCGCACGGGCCGGGCAGCCTGCTGCGCGTCAACGACCCCCTGCGTCAACAAGTTCAGACAGTGGACAATGACGGCGCGCTGCGCGGCCTGCTCGCCGTCGACTCACCCTGGGGCGCGCGCCACGTCGCCGTCGATCCCAGCGGCGATATGTACCTGACACTGTACGACGGGCGCATCCGCAAGGTCCGCCCCGACGGCGGCCTGCTGACCGAGTGGACGGTGGCAGCGCAAGGCCCCGACACACCCCTGCCCGTCGGCGTGGCGGGCGCGGTCAGTGGGCGGGCCTTTGTCCTCGACCGCGCCAACGCCCTGACGCTCGCCTACGCGCCTGGCGTCCCCGCGCCCCCGACACCGTCCTCCACGCCGCCGGCCGGCCCAGCCGGCTGCAACGTTCAGGCCGAGCAGAGTCTGGACCCGCCCGTGACCACTGTCGGCCAGACGGTGACGGTCACGCTGACCCTGAGCGGGACGTGCGCAAGCGCGGCCATCCCGGCCGACGTGGTCATAGCTCTGAGCTATACCGAGGCGCGCAGCCAGGAGCGCCTCGCCCTCGCGGCCGCCTTCCGCGACTTTGCCACGAGCATCGATACCGGGCGTCACCGTCTGGCCCTGCTGGCCGACAACCCGAACCCTGTCATCGCCGCCACCCTCGCGCCGACGTCGACGCTGGTGAGCGCGGCCCTGGACGCGCTGCCCTTCCCGGAGGCGGGTCACCCAGCCCCGCTCCTCGACCTGGCGGCCCAGGAACTCGGCGCGCGGAGGCGGCCCACGGCCCTGCCCGCCGTCCTCCTGTTCACCGACAGCAACGCCGAGCCGGTCGCCCTGTTCCACGCCGCGCGTACCCTCCAGGCGCGGGGAACGCGGGTTTTCGTCCTCGCCTACGGCGGGCGGGTGGATAGCGCCCTGCTGCAACTGGCGGCCTCGTCGCCCGACGACTTCTTCGTCGTCCCCAACGCTGCCTACCTACCAGACACGCTAGCGCTGATTCAGCGGCGGCTGGACGCGTCGCGGGCGCGTGGCCTGACCGTCCGCAACACGCTGGCGGGTCAGGTCTCCTATCTGGGCGGCGCGCCGGAGCCGTATCGGTCGGGCGTGGCGCAGGCCTGGTACATCGCCAGCCTCACCGACGCGCCGCTCAACCTGACCTATCGGGTGCGGGCCAACAGTCCGGGCGCGTACAGCGTGACGCTGGCCGCGTCCGTGGAGGCCACTGACGAACGCGGAGTGACCACCAGCCAGGCGATTCCGGCGCGCCTACTGACGGTCCTGCTGCCCAGCCCGACACCCACCGCGACGTCCACAGCAACGATTACACCGACGTCAACGAGCACAGTCACGGCGACTAGCACACCGACGCCGTCCGCGACAGCGTCGCCGACGGCGACCGCCACCGCCACTGAGACCCCGACCGTCACCGCCACCACGACGCAGACGACCACGGCGACTGCCACGGCTACAGAGACACCGACGGCCACTACGGTGGCGACGGAGACACCGATGGCCGCTGCCACGGCCACCGAGACACCGACGGCGACCGCTACGCCGTCCTCGACCGACGCCCCGACGCCCTCACCGACGACGACCGCCACCGCCACCCCCAGTGCAACACCATCCCCCAGCGCCACGGCGTCGG
>CAZLBQ010000110.1:0-14261 GCA_964557745.1 uncultured Anaerolineales bacterium | reverse complement strand
GGAGCGCGGGCTGGTGGTGGTGGGTGGACGCAGCAGCTACGAGTTAGGCCAGTACAAGGGGACGCCGCTGGAAGCGACGCTGCCGGTCAAGATGGAGCCGCTGCCGCGCAAGGAGCGCCCACCCATCGCCCTCTTGCTCATCATCGACCACAGCGGGAGCATGGGCGGCGGGCCGGGCAGCCTGCTCAGCATGGCCAAGGAAGCGGCCATCCTGGCGACGGAGAAGCTCGACCGGGGCGACCGCATCGGCGTCCTGATCTTCGACACCGAGACGCAGTGGACGGTGCCCTTCGCTACCGTGGGGGAGGGCCTGCAACGCCAGCGCATCCAGGACGCTATCGCTACCATCCCGCCCGGCGGCGGGACCGAGATTCTGGGGGCGTTGAAGGTCGGCCTGCCGGAGCTAGCCCAGCAGACCGTCTCGACGCGCCACGCCGTCCTGCTCACCGACGGGCGCTCGTTCACGGGCACGCCACCGGACTACGTCGACGTCGTCGCGGCGGCGCGCCAGGCCAACATCACTCTGTCGACGGTCGCCATTGGCGACGGCGCGGACGTCGACCTGCTGACCCAGTTGGCCCAGTGGGGCCAGGGGCGCTACCACTTCGCCGCCAAGGCGGCCGACATCCCGCGCATCTCGGTTGAGGAGAGCGTCATCGCCCGCAGTGACCCCATCCAGGAGGGTGTCTACCGCGCCGAACTCGCCGCGCCGCACGCCACGGTGCGCGGGCTGGCGCCGCGTGACCTGCCGCCACTGCAGGGCTTCATCTCCATGACCCCCAAACCTGAAGCCGAGGTCGTGCTGCGCGCGCCCGAAGGCGACCCGCTGCTCTCCGCCTGGCAGTACGGTCTCGGGCGCGTCGTGGCGTGGGCGTCGGATAGTGGCGTCGAGTGGGCGAAGGACTGGCCCGGCTGGGCGGACTATGGCCGCTTCTGGGCGCAACTGGTCCGCTATACCCTGGCCGACCCGGCCAGTGGGCCGCTCAACGTGCGGCTCGCGCCGGGCGACCGGCCCGGCGAGGCGACGCTGGCGGTGGACGCGCTGGACGAGCAGGGTAATCCGGTGGACCTGGCGACGACGACCGCGCAGGTCACCCCGCCCCAGGGTGAGGCGCGTAATCTTACCCTGCGTCAGGTGGGGCCTGGGCGCTACGAGCAGGCCGTGAGCCTGGCGAGCGAGGGCGCGTACCGCTTCGCCGTGACAGTCCAGAAGGGCGACCAGCGGCTCACCAGCGAGATGGGCTACGTCCAGCCGTACTCCGAGGAGTTCGGAGCGCGCGGCGACGGGGCGAGTCTCATGGCGAGCCTCGCCCAACGGGGCGGCGGGCGCGTTCTCAACAGCCCGGCCGACTTGACACTGAGCGGCGCGACCCCCAGCGGTCCGACGCGTGTCTTCTGGCCGTGGCTGCTGGCGGCGGCGCTGCTGTTGTGGCCGGTCGAGATTGCCATCCGCCGGCTGTGGACGGCGCGAGCGGCGTAGATAGACAGAATTAACAGAATTGACAGAATGAAGATGGAGTCAGGATGTCGACACCCCCGATTACGGTGGAGGAGTTTCGCGCGACGGCGGCGGCCATGGAGCGCGAGGTGGGTAAGGTTATTGTGGGCCAGGCGTCACTGGTACGGCAACTGGTCGTGACGCTGCTGGCGGGCGGCCACGCCCTGCTGGAAGGCGTGCCGGGCCTGGGCAAGACGCTGCTGGTGCGGACGCTGGCCCAGGTCATCGACTGTACCTTCAGCCGCGTCCAGTTCACGCCCGACCTGATGCCCGCCGACATTGTGGGCGGCACGATTCTGGCCCGCGACGAGAGCGGCGAGCGCGCCTTCCGCTTCGAGCCGGGGCCGGTCTTCGCCCACCTTGTCCTGGCCGACGAGATCAACCGCGCCCTCCCGCGCACCCAGTCGGCCCTGCTGGAAGCGATGCAGGAGAAGCGCGTCACCGTCGCGAAGACCACCTACACCTTGCCGCAGCCGTTCTTCGTCCTGGCGACGCAGAACCCGCTGGAGATGGAGGGCACGTACCCGCTGCCCGAAGCCCAGCTCGACCGCTTCTTCTACAAGCTCGATGTGGCGTTCCCGACCCTGGAAGAGTTGCTGGAGATCGCCGACCGCACGAGCAGCGCCCAGACCGTCGAGCCGGTGGTCGTCGCCCACGCTGACACGATCCGCCGTATGCAACTCCTGGCCCGCCAGGTGCCCATTGGCAGCCACGTCACGGAGTTCGCGGCGCGCCTCCTCAAGGCGACCCACCCCGACGACCCCGCCGCGCCTGACGTGACGCGCCGCTTCGTCCGCTACGGGGCCAGCCCGCGCGGGCTGCAGGCCATGATTCTCGGCGCGAAGGTGGCAGCCTTGCTCGACGGGCGCTACAACGTCGGCTTCGAAGACATCCAGGCGGCGGCCCGCCCGGCGCTGCGCCACCGCTTGATTCTCAACTTCGAGGGGCTGGCCGAAGGCATCACCACCGACCAGGTCATCGAGGCGACGCTCAAGGGGCTGGCGGTCAGAGCCAGATAGCCGACGCCGGTCCCTCACCCGTGCCCCCCGCCCATGAAGGGCGAGGGGCAGGCCATCTCATCTCCCGTTTCTCCACTGAGGAGGAACGGGAGGGGGGATGAGAGACCCATTTCCCCGCTTGCCCATCCCCACATCCCGCCGTATAATACTGGCCTGTGACTCGCTCGCTCTGAGTTGACAGGACCCAATCGTCGTATGCCTTCTGTCTCCCCCATCCCCCTAAATGGCGGCCGCGCTGCGGACCTGGCGTTCGTGCAACGTAGCGTCGAGCGCGGTGAACACTGCTCGATTGTCGGCTTCAACAACATGGGCAAGACGGCCGTGCTGCGCGCCATCCCCGGCCTGCTGCCTGACGTCCTGGCCGTCTACATCGACTGTAACCGCGTGCTGGAGTGGACGGAACTCGGCTTCTACGAGTTAGTGGTGCGCTCGATCCTGGACCGGCTGCCGCCCGACGCGGGCTGCCGCGCCGAGACGCAGCGCGTGCATACGACGCTTGTCGCGCCGACGACGATGCTCGAAGACGCATTCGCCTTTGTCAACGCCGTGCGCTGTGTCATCGACGCGATGGGGCGCGTGGTGTTCCTGCTGGACGAGTTTGACGACTTACTGCGCCGCCTCGACGCGCGCGTCTTTCTCAACCTGCGCGGCCTGGCCGACCAGTACGGGACCAACCTGAGCTACGTCACGGCGACGAGCCACCGGCTGCCACTCATCCGCGCCGATGTCGAGCCGTTCTACGAGTTGTTCAACTATCGCACGCGCTACCTGGCCCCGTTTACTCAGGAGGAGTCGCGCAAGCACGTCCTCGCCTACGCCGAGCAGTTGGGCGTCACCGTGGACGATGCCGACGTCGCGTTCATCTACACCCAGGCGGGCGGCCATCCGGGGCTACTGCGCGCGATCACCTACCTGTTCAGCGAGTTGAGCGATGAGGGGGTTGCGCCGGGCGCCGAGCGCCGCCGCCAGGCCGAAGCGCGGTTGGCCCGCTCGCCCAACGTTCAGGACGAGTGCGCGGCCATCTGGAACGAGTTGCTGCCCATCGAGCAGGATGCCCTGGCCCAAGCCCTGAGCGGCCAGGAGCCAGCCGAACCGGCGGCCACGTATCTGCGCGCCAAGCATCTCCTCCATTCTGGCCCGCGCGGTGAACAGTTGCTCGGCCCGGTGTTCGCCGACTACGTCAGCCGCCAACGCCATGTCCAGGCGAAGCCGCAGGCCTCCCTCCAGGTGGATACCCAGCGTGGCGACGTCTACATCAACGGCCGCGCCATCCCGCCCTTGACCGAGCTGGAGTACAAGCTGCTAGCGCTGCTCAACCAGCGCCGCGACCAGATCGTGGATAAGTATCAGATTGTCGAGAAGGTGTGGGGCGAAGCCTACCTGGACCAGGTGGACGACGACCGCATCGAGCGCCTTGTGGCCCGCGTCCGCGAGAAGATCGAGCCGGACCCACGCCAGCCCCGCTTCCTGACCACCGTCCGTGGGCGAGGCTATCGCCTCCGCGCTGAGTAATCCCCGCCCGTCTCGCCTCGCCCGCGTCCCCTGATGCCGCCAGGGAGTCCTTATGCCCCGTATACCGTTGGTCCTCATCGCTGCACTCGTCCTCACCGTGGGGGCGCTGGTCGGGCGCGCCTGGCCTAGCGCGGCTAGAGGCGCGGCTGTGGCAGCGGCATCGCCCGCGCCCGTCGGCGAGCACGTCATCCTCCTCAACACCGGCCCCATCGACACCGACACGCCGGCTGCGAAGGCGGCGCGCCGCCCGGTGGGCATGTTCGACGGGGCACGGATGCACCTCGTGCAGTTCAATGGCTCGGTCCAGCCCGCGTGGTATGATGCCCTCACCAAGACAGGCGTCCAGATCGTCACCTACATCCCTGACAACGCCTATCTCGTCTACGGCGACGCTCAAGCGCTGGCCGATGTGCAGACCTGGGCCGCGCAGTCGCCCTTTGTCCAGTGGGACGGCGAGTACCTCCCGGCCTACCGCATCCAGCCCGATCCCCGCGTCAGCGATGGCAAGCTGACGCAGGCGGGCGACGACCTGTACGCCGTCCAGCTCTTCTACGACGCGGCCCGCAACCAGACGACCCTCGCCCTCATCGACCAGCTACGCCTGGAGCCGGTCAAGACCCAATACCGCATCCTCAACTACCTCAATCTGGTGGTGCGGCTGCCCAACGATGCCATTGCCGAGCTGGCGAAGCGGCCCGACGTCGTCTCAGTGCGGGTCTACCTGACCCCGCGCCGCCGCGACGAGCGCCAGGACCGCATTGTGGCGGGCCAGTTGACGGGCAGCGCGCCGACGGCGGGCAATTATCTCACCTGGCTGGCGAGCAAGGGCCTCGGCCCGGCGACGTTCGACTTCGCGGTGGATGTCACCGACAGCGGCATCGACGACGGAACGGTCCTCCCCAATCACTTCGGCCTGTACCCGCTAGGCGTCCTCGGCGCGGCCAGCCGCGTCATCTACAACCGCCTGGAAGGGAAGGCGAACGGCAACAGTACAGTCCAGGGCTGCGATGGGCATGGCACGCTCAACGCCCATATCATCGGCGGCTATGTCCCCGACACGCTGCTGGCCGATCCGGTCCATGCCGATGCCAGCGGCTTCCGCTATGGTCTAGGCGTCGCGCCCTTCGTCAAGGTTGGCTCCTCGGTCATCTTTGACCCCGACACGTTTACCTTTCCCAACTATCCGGCCCTCCAGGCCCGCGCCTACAACGACGGGGCGCAGGTCAGCAGCAACAGTTGGGGCGCGGACAACGCGGGTGGCTATGATACCGACGCCCAGGCCTACGACGCCCTGGTCCGCGACGCCCAACCGGCCGGCACGGACTACCCGACGGCGGGTAATCAGGAGATGGTCATCGTGTTCGCGGCGGGCAACGCTGGGCCGAACGCCCAGACCGTCGGCTCGCCCGGCACGGCGAAGAATGTCATCACGGCGGGCGCGTCGGAGGGGGTCCAGGCTTTCGGCGGCGCGGATGCCTGCGCCACGACCGACGCCGAGGCTGACAGCGCTGACGACATGGCGAACTTTTCCAGCCGTGGCCCCACCGCCGATGGCCGCCGGAAGCCCGACCTCGTTGCGCCCGGCACCCACATCAGCGGCGGCGTGTTCCAGGCGGAGGCCATCGCCACGGGCACGGGGCAAGCGGCGACGTGTTTCGACGGCAGCGGGGTGTGCGCTGGTCCCAGCTCGAGCCTCTACTTCCCGCTAGGCCAGCAGTTCTACACCGCGTCGACGGGCACGAGCCACTCGACGCCGGCCATCGCCGGCGCGGCCGCGCTGGTGCGGCAGGCGTTCCTCAACGCCGGCCGATCGGCGCCCAGCGCCGCCATGACCAAGGCCGTCCTGATGAACGCCGCCAGCTTCATGACCGGCAGCGGGGCTAACGACAGCCTGTGGTCTAACAGCCAGGGCCTGGGCCGCCTCAACCTGGACCAGACCTTCGACCGCCTCGCGGCCCCGACGATCCTGCGTGACGAGCTGAACGGCGACATGTTCACCGCCAGCAGCCAGGTGCGTGTCTGGACGGGGACGATCAGTGACGCCAGCCGCCCGTTCCGCGTCACCCTGGCCTGGACCGACCCACCCGGCCCGACGACGGGCGCGGCGTATGTCAACAACCTCGACCTGGAAGTTGACGTCAACGGGCAGACGTATCGCGGCAACAACTTCAGCGGTGCGACGTCGGTCACGGGTGGCGTCGCGGATGGTCGCAACAACGTCGAGAGCGTATTCCTGCCGACCGGGACGAGCGGCGCGTTTGTCGTGCGGGTCAAGGCGACCAACATTGCGGGCGACGGCGTGCCTGG
The DNA here is from genome assembly GCA_964557745.1 of uncultured Anaerolineales bacterium. GTDB lineage: Bacteria > Chloroflexota > Anaerolineae > Epilineales > JAHCIE01 > JAHCIE01. The sequence goes on along the minus strand of CAZLBQ010000110.1, from coordinate 7,925 downwards.
CGTCGGTGGGCCGCTGGACCAGGACTTCGCCCTCGTTGTCGCCAACGCCGTCGCGGTCAACCAGCCCGTCATCACAACGGCCGGCGCGACGCTGCTCGCCGAGAGCTGCCCGCCCGCCAACAATGTCCTGGATCGCGGCGAGACTGTCACGGTCAGCTTCGCCGTTCAGAACACCGGGGTGGCTGACACGAGCGCCCTGGTGGCGACCCTCTTGCCTTCCGGCGGCGTCACGGCGCCTAGTGGCCCGCAGACGTACGGGGCACTGACGGCAGGCGGCGCAGCAGTCTCCCGTCCCTTCACTTTCACCGTTGACCCGCAGGCCGTGTGCGGCGGCCAGGTGGTGGCGACGCTCCAGCTTCAGGACGGGGCGACCACCCTGGGGCTGGTGTCGTATGGCTTCGCCATCGGCCGGCCCGCGACGGTGCTGACTGAGAGCTTCGACGGTGTCACGGCGCCGAACCTGCCGACGGGCTGGACGGCGGCGGTTCTCAACGGGGCGACGACGGCGTGGCAGACCGCGACGACCTCAGCCGATACCGCGCCCAATGCCCTGTTCGCCGGCGATCCTAACCGCGTCTCCGACAGCGTGGTCACGTCGCCATCCATCGCCATCAGCATTGCCAATGGCGTCCTGACCTTCCGCCACAGCTTCAACACGGAGGCGTCACCGGCCTCAGCCAGTGTGGGCTACGACGGTGGTGTGCTCGAAATCCAGTTGGGCGCAGCCCAGTTCCAGGACATCCTGGCGGCGGGCGGGAGCTTCGCCCAGAACGGCTACAACCGCACCATCGCCACGGGCTTTGGCAGCGCCCTAGCGGGCCGCCAAGCCTGGTCGGGCGACTCGGGTGGCTATGTCACGACGGTCGTCAACTTGCCGGCGGCCGCCAACGGCCAGACGGTACGCCTACGCTGGCGCATGGCTTCAGACAGCAGTCGCGGCGGGACGGGCTGGCGTGTGGATACCGTCAGCGTGGTGGGGGCGTATGCGTGTTGTACCAGCGTCGGCCCCACGTTCACGCCGACGAGTACCCTGTCACCGACTCTCGCGCCCACGATGACGGCGACCGGCACGGCGACGGCCACGCCCACCATCACTAGCACGCCGATCGCTTCGGCGACCGCGACGGCAACGGGGACGGCGACGGCGACGCCCACCGTTCCCATCACCCCGTCACCCTCGCCCAGCACAACGGCGACAGGGACGGGGACGGTGACACTGACGCCTGGCGCGACGCTGTCGGCCACCGTCTCCCCGACGCCTACCGCAACCGGCGTCGCCACGGCTACCCCCACCCCAACTGCGACTGCCTCCGCCACGCCCACGCGGACCCCGACACCGACGGCGACGGGGACGGCGACCGCCACTGCGACGCCCACGGCCACGCCGACCCGCCGCGCCAAGACGACGGGCGTCTATCGCCCGAGCAACGGCCATCTCTACCTGAAGAACCAGAACACGACGGGGTTTGCCGACGTGGAGTTGGTGTATGGTATGCCCGGCGACCGGGGTCTGGGGGGCGACTGGGACGGCGATGGGGTCGATACCATCGGGGTGTTTCGTCAGGGCATGTTCCTGCTGCGCAACTCGAACATAACGGGTGTGGCCGACCTGTCGTTCGCATTTGGCATCGCTACGGACCTGCCGGTTGTGGGGGACTGGAACGGCGACGGCGTGGTAACGGCGGGTGTCTACCGTAACGGCATCTTCTTCCTGCGCAACAGCAACGCCAGCGGCGCGCCCGATATGATGCTCAACTTAGGTATGCCCGGCGACGTACCCATCGCGGGGGACTGGACGCGCCAGGGTTTCGCCACAGTAGGCGTCTTCCGCCCGAGCAACGGCGCACTCTACTTGCGCAACAGCAACACAACGGGGGTGGCGGACATCACAGCGGGTTACGGCAGTCCGAATGATAAGCCCGTGGTCGGCGACTGGGACGGCAATGGCACCACGACCATCGGTGTCTATCGCCAGGGCCTGTTCTACCTGCGCAACTCGAACACGACGGGTGTGGCCGACATCACCTTTGCCCTGGGCAGCGCCGGTGATGAGCCTATCGCCGGCGACTGGGACGGCCAGCCGTAAGTCCCTCGCGGACCGCGGTCACCCCGAACGCAGTGAGAGGTCTCCTCTGGGAACATGGGCAGAGCAGATGCCTCACTCTGTTCGGTATGACCCTCGTTAGCGGTCCTCGCCCTGGCCCATGTCGCTCCCGAATAGTTGCTCCAATCGCTCCGACCGCCACTCCTTTACCCAGCCGGTAGCCGCCCCCCTCGATAAGCAAAACCCCGCAGCCACGTGGCGACGGGGTGCGTGGCTCGGCACGCGTCACCGCCTGCCTAGAGTCGGACGAGCTTGTCAGCAATCTCCCGTAGACTCGCCGCCATGGACCGCAGCGCCACGACAGCTTGAATGATGGCCCAGACGGCAAACAGGACCAACATCAGGTAGACCAGCGTCATGGTTACCATAAGAGGCATCTTTTCTCCCCAATAGCTTACCGCCACCGCCACCTCACGGCATCGCACAGCGTATGGCAAGGGACAAGTCGAGGGAATGTCAATGTCGCGGGTGAGCGAGAGGAGTGGGTGGGTCAGGTGAGATAGTTTACACTATCCGGTGAGAGATGGCAAGGTTTCGTGGTGGCGAAGTCACGGCGTTTCCCATTGACAGGCGCTACGCGGTGAGAGGAAGTTGTGGACCACGGAGCACACGGAATAGCGCGGAGAACCCGGAAGGCGCTTTGTCCAGCTCACTCCCTTCCGCGTTCTCCATGCCCTTCCACGCTTTCGTGGTCCAAAGACTATCTGCTAGAACAGGCGGTTGATGTAGATGGGCATGGCTTTGAGCCACCAGGGCCAGTCGTGGTTGACATCGTAGCCCCAGACGTCCAGCCAGTGCTGGATGCCCTTCGAGTGGAGGATGTCGGAGAGCTGGCGACTGCGGCCGGGGTCCTCGAATGCGCCCTGGCCCGTGAATAGCACGATCGAGCGGTCACGGAGCCGGGAGAGGTGATAGTCGTCAGCGAGGCGGGGCAGGTAGTCAACAGGGTTGTTGAAGTAGAGGTTGTCGTCGTAGTAACCGGAGAAGTAGTCGCGGACGTCGTAGGTGCCGCTGAGGGCGATGAGGCCGCGAAAGACGTCGGCGTGCTTGAGGAAGGTGTTGGCGGCCAGGTAGGCGCCCATGCTGATACCGGTGATAACCGGCATAGCCGAGGGGTCCTGGCTGTAGGTCCGAATCCAGGGCACAACCTCCTGGACGATGTAGTCATCGTAGGCGGACAGCAGGGCGGCCTTGATGTGCGGAGCCTGGCCGTGGTCGAGTAAGGAGTACTTGTTGACGCTATTGATGGAGTAGACGCGCAGGCGGCCGGCGTCGATAAAGGGGGCGAGGGCGTCGATCATGTGGAAGCGTTCGTATTCGAGGAAGTCGGCGGCGGCGGTCGGGAGCATCAGCAGCGGCGGCCCCCAGTGACCATAGGCGACAATGGGCATCTCGATGCCGATGCGCGAGCAGTACCAACTGTCGATGACGCGTTGCATAGGCCCTCCTTGCGGGCATGGGTGCAGGATGTGCGGGGCGCGAGGCGCGACGGGGGCGACAGAGATGCGTCACGGACAGTAACGAATCCCTCACCTCAACGTTATATAGGGCAGAGGTTGGCGCGTCAGGCCCATTCGGCTAGAATTATACGCGGAAGTGTTGACGACGCGAACCTGGCAGTCCCTCACGTGGCCCGCCGCCGCGACCGTGAGCCTATATCACTCTAGCAACGAGGCGACGGGAAAGCATGCCTGTATCCCATCTTCGGCTCCTGCGCTGGGCCGTGTTGTTCGCGCTAGCGCTGGCCTTGCTCGGCGGCGCGGTCGCGCGCGCCGATGGCCCGCCCACCAAGCTCGGTATGGGTCTGTACCGCGAGAGCCACGCGGCGCGTGACGCGATCTTCGCCATGCGGCCGCCGGTCGTGCTGATGCTCGACCCCTCGGCCAAGCTCCCCTTTGAGATCAAGCAGCAACTCCCCCAGACGCTCCTCATCGGCCGTCACTCGATTGAAGACACGATGACGGTGGAAGGCGCGACGCGCTTCGCCGACGAGATCGCGCGGCGCTACGGCGACTTGAAGGGGGCGGTGACGGCGTGGACTTTCTACAATGAGCCGCCCGTCCAGAAGCCCAGCGAGGCGGAGGCCTTCGACCGCGCCCAGGCCGCCTTCACCGAGCGGATGCACGCCCAGGGCTTCAAGGTCGTCGGCTTCAACTTCGGCGTGGGCGTCCTGGAGCCGGCCGACTATGTGCGCCTGTTCCCGCGCAGCCTGCCGCTGGTGGACTACATCGGCGTCCACGCCTACGGGTCGCAGAATGACATGCTCATGTCGGGGCCAGACCGCGACTACTACGCGCTGCGCTACCGCAAGATTCGGGCGGCCACCCTGGCCGCCGGTATCGACAAGCCGTTTATCCTGACCGAGACGGGGACGTGGAGCGGCTGGCAGGGCAAGCTGAGCGTCTACGACGTGGCCCAGGACTATCTGTGGCTGGAGAGCCAGATCCAGCGCGACGACTACGTGATTGGGCAGGTCCCCTTCCTGCTCGACGGGTTCAACTGGGACGGCTTCAAGCTGCTCGGCTCGGCGGCGGTGCCGACGTTCGCCGCGCAGAACGCGGGACGCTCGCCCGCCGTCTACGCCACGCGCACTCCGACCCCGACGCCCACGCTCACACCCACACCCGCTCCCGTCGACCCGACGCCCGCGTTCCCCCTCGACGAAGCGCGGCGCAACCGCGCCTGGCTGCGCGAGTTGGCCAAGCTGCCACCCTTCCCTCGCGCCCAGGCTGCCGAGTTGGCGGCCCAGGAGTTGGGCATCAACGTCCTGACCATCTATGAGTGGCTGACGTGGCTGGAGGTCAACGGTGAGTTGGGTGACCTGTCGGTGACGCCGACTCCGCGCCCCTCAACGACGCCGACGGTCATGCCGCCGCCCGTCGTTTACCAGGTGTTCCTGCCGCAGCTTCACCAGGCGCAGACGCCGATGCCGATGCGTACCCCCACGCCGTCGCCGACGACGGCGCCGCTGATGCGCCTGCCGGATGCCATGCTTCCAGAACGGTCTCGCGGCGGTCCGCAGTAGGTCCGCCGACGATGGACGAATGACCATGGACGATGGACGATAGACTGCTGATGCACTATCGTCCATTGTCATTGGTCCATCGTCAGCTTGACTGCCGCCCGGGCTTGAGGCATACTCCGCGCTGAGGATATGCCCTTGCTCACCCGCATCTTCTTCGTCGCCGGTCTCCTCCTGGTCGTGGTCGCGCTGCTGGGGCGCGCGTGGCTGGCGCGTCCCTACCCTCGTGGCGACGTGCGGGTCGCGGTACGCGGTGAAGACGTTCGCCCCAACCCCCTCGTCACGCCGATCCCTGGCACGCGTCCGATGACGTCGACGCCGGAACCGAACCGCACTCCCACCCCGGCGGCGGTGAGCGGCAAGTACACCATCGTCCGCCAGGGCGATACCCTGGCCGCCATTGCCCTGCGCTTCAACGTCACCCCCTACGCTCTGGCCCAGCTCAACGGGCTGCCGCTCAACATCCGTTTGTATCCCGGCCAGATTCTGCGCCTGCCCGACGATGCCGTGGGGCCGACCAGCCAGGAGCCGTTGCCGGTGACCGTCGGGCCGGCGCTGCCCGCCGCCACCGCGACGCCCGTTCCCGCCCCGCCGCGCCCCCTCCCGACGGAGGTCATTCGCGCCGACTGGCCGGAGCGCATGCCCCTCGACCGCTCCGAGACGGTGCGCCTCACGTTGGGGCAGGCGCCGCCGCCGGTCCAGACGGCGGTCGCGGTGGAGATTGTCGTGACGGCGACGATTGCGCCGGTGCGGGGGACGCCAGCGGCGCCGCTCAACCGCGCCTTTGGCGGTGACTATGCCGCCGTCGCCATCGCGCGGCTGGCGGCGGCCGGCTTCGACAAGGACGCCCTCAAGCCCGACGAGCAACCGCTGGACGCGGCCGACCTGACGTGGGTATGGAGCATCCTGCCCAAGCGCCCCGGTGTCTATCCGGCCACGGTGAACGTCGAGGTGGTGTGGACGCCACGTGGCGGCGGCTCGGTCATCCGCCGCGACCTGTGGCAGACTGACCTGGAGATCGAGGTCGTCCAGCCGTGGTTTACCATCGGCCAGTTCAACATCATGGGACTACTGGGCAGTTCGTTTGTGATTGGCTCGCTGGTCTCGTTCCTGCGGCAGCTCTGGCAGAAGCGCCGCGCGCCGCCGGGGGGCGGCGCGTCGCAGGCGTTTTTGTAATGGGGAAGGGCACGACGGTCATGCCGAACGGAGTGAGGCATCTGCTCCGCCAGACTTTCCAGAGCCGACCCCTCACTGCGTTCGGGGTGACAGGCGAAGGTTGTGGGCAGGCGAGCGGGGCGGCGACTGTAGCGCCGACTTGAGCCGGCTAGCACGGCGAAGGGCGCGCGGGGTGACAGTCGAGGGAGAGTGCTCTACCCCAGCGGCTTGTAGCCACGCAGCTTGAGGCTGTAGATGGGGCCGTTGGGGCCGCCGAGACCCTCCCACTCCGGGCCGTCTTCGGTGTAGGTCGAGCGGGCCAGTGGCTCGACGCGGGCGAAGCCGACGGCGGTCATCTTGGCAATGTAGTCGCGCTCGGGCAGCGCGCCGGAGATACAGCCCGCCCACAGCTCGACGTTGCGCTTGACGCTCTCTGGCAGCTCCCCCGCCGTCACCAGGTCTGACACAACCAGCCGCCCGCCGGGCTTGAGCACGCGGAACGCCTCGCGGAAGACGGCGTCCTTGTCGGGCGAGAGGTTGATGACGCAGTTAGAGATAATCAGGTCCACCGAGGCGTCGGCGACCGGCAGGGCCTCGATGAAGCCCTGGCGGAACTCAACGTTCGTGATGTCCATGCGCGCGGCGGCGTTGCGGGCGCGGTCGAGCATGGCGGGGGTCATGTCCACGCCGATGACGTGGCCGGTGGGGCCGACGAAGCGCGCGGCGATGAAGCAGTCCAGCCCGCCCCCGCTGCCCAGGTCGAGGACGGTCTCGCCGGGCTGGGGCTGGGCGAAGGCGATGGGGTTGCCACAGCCGAGGCTGAAGGAGGCGACTTCGGCCTCCAGCCCGGCCACCTCGTCCGCGCTATAGAACACGGTCCCGGTGCTTGGATTGGCCGCCGGCGCCTCGCCGCAACAGGCGCTGGCGCTAGGCGCGCAGCAACTCCCCGCCTGGGCGGCGCTGGCGTAGCGCTCGCGGACAGCCGCTCGTACTTCCTCGGCCGACAACATCGTGACGTCTGTCATGGGTAGCTCCTTGTGAACTCAGTCAACCAGGTGTCGATTTCGTCGCGGACGCGGCGAAACACGGCCCGTCGCTCGGCTTCGCTGCCCGTCGCCGCCGCCGGGTCCGCGAAGCTATGATGGATGGTGCGGGCGGCGCCAGGGAAGATGGGGCACGTCTCGCGCGCGTTGTCACACACAGTGATGACATAATCAAAGCGCTGCTGCAAAAACTCCGTGACGCTTTTGCTACGCGCGGCTGAGATGTCGATGCCGCGCTCGGCCATCGCTTGCACAGCCAGCGGGTGCAAGCCTTTTGGCTCTGTCCCGGCGCTGGACACCTCGTAGCGCCCGCCACCCCGCGCCCGTAGTAGCGCCTCCGCCATCTGCGAGCGGGCCGAGTTGCCCGTACAGAGGATGAGGACGCGGATTCCCTCACTCGCGCCTTCGGACATTCAGTCTCTCCTTCCTGAATTTCGGCTCAACAGCACGTCGTCGGCTGGCCACTGACCGATGCGGACCCGTTCGGCTCGATGACACAGCAGGCCTCCCACTCACGGGTGAGCCGGTCGACCGCCTCGCGTAGCCACGCCAGCGTCTCAGCGTTGAGGCAGTAGCACCGCGCCGGGCCGTCGACTGCGCC
>CAZLBQ010000109.1:0-14297 GCA_964557745.1 uncultured Anaerolineales bacterium | reverse complement strand
CACGATCTGGTCGATGGACTTGCCGTGGCTGAACTCGCGCAGGTAGGACGACGTGCCGATAACGGTGTCGATGCCGTCGACGCCCGTGTCGAGGGCACGCAGCGCGTCCTCCTTGTGGCAGCGGATGTGGGTCAGGATGCGTGTCTTGAGGCCGAGGCGGGCGATGGCGCGAGCGTCCTCTTCGCTTTTCGGGGAGGCCAGGGGCGAGGTCAACTCGATGTACTCGACGCCGAATTCGTTCAGCGCCTCAGCGATGCGGACCTTCTGCTCCGTCGTGAAGTTGGCGCCCACGAACTGCTCGCCCTCGCGCAGGGTGGACTCGATGATGTTCCAGCGGTCGAGTGGCATACGGCCTCCTGAGACGTGATGCGGGAAACAGAAAAGGCGGCTTCCGGTCGGGAACGGGAAGCCACCTTGCATCCTCACAGACAAAACTGGCTTCCCAGGACAGTCTGGGAAGCCAGGCATACACCGGCTAGGCCACGAGGCGGCTACCCAGACAAAGACGGCGTCGCTTTTTTAGCGCCGCTGGTCAGCAGTTTCGGCTGGGCCGCCTGGGTCACAAACATGGTGTCGCCTCGATGAAGAATGCGCAGCAGTATAGCAGGCAATGGGGGAGTTGTCAAATTCAACGTGAAGACGGCGCTAGATTGACTTCGCTCATCATTGTGACTATTAATGTAGTCCAGCGCCGTGCACGTGGGGGCGAAAGCGAGGATTGATGCAGCTCGAGGAGCTACAAAAGCACTGGGACGAGTTTGGCAAGACCGATCCCTTGTGGGCGATTCTCACCCATCCCGAAAAACGAGGCAACCAGTGGGACGAGGACGAGTTCTTCGCGACGGGGCAAGTCGAGGTCGGGATCGTCATGCGCATGGTTGCCGAGTGGGCGCCAGGCCTGGCGCAGGAGCGGGCGCTGGACTTCGGCTGCGGGGTGGGCCGCTTGACGCAAGCGTTGTGCGCCTACTTCGACCACTGCGACGGCGTCGACATCGCGCCGTCGATGATCGAGCAGGCCAGGGCGTTTAACCGCTATGGCGAACGCTGCGCCTACCACGTCAACGACCGCGCCGACCTGAGCCTCTTTCCCGATGACCAGTTTGACCTGGTCCTGTCGCTGATTGTCCTCCAGCACATCCAGCCCGCCTACGCGTTGGCCTACGTCCGCGAGTTTGTCCGCGTCCTCAAGCCGGGCGGGGTTGTCGTCTTCCAACTCCCCCACCACGACCCGCCGGATCCGAGCCGTATCGCGCCCGCCCCGGTCTTGCCGCCCACAGCGTTTCGAGCCGACATCAAGGTCCTGGCGCGGCCGGAGCGGCTGGTGGCCGAGGCCCCGGCGATGGTGCGGGTGCACCTCACCAATCGCAGCCCCCATGTCTGGCCGGGCGCCGCGTCGGGCGATGTCCCGCACTACGTGGCGCTGGGCAACCACTGGCGGACCCGCCAGGGCGCGCTCGTCACGCTGGACGACGGGCGGGCCTTGCTCACAGCGGACTTGGGGCCGGGGCAGGCGGTGGACCTCGACCTGACCATCACCGCCCCCGCCGAACCGGGCCACTACACCCTCGACCTGGACGTCGTGCAGGACCAGGTGGCGTGGTTTGCCAACCACGGGTCGCGCCTGGTCTCCTGGCCGGTCCAGGTCGTGCCGCCTGTTGCAGCCGCCCCGTCCGCCCCCGACGTTCCCCCACCTGACGCCGCCAAGCCGCTTGAGCCGGTGATGGAGATGTACGGCGTCCCCCGCGCCGAGGTGGAACAACTCCTCGCTGGCGCGGGGGCGCGCGTCCTCCATGTCGTCGCGGAGCCGATGGTCGGGCTGGATTGGCTGAGCCTGATCTACGTTGTCAGGAAAGAGGGCGTCAGGTCAGGATGACCTCACGCGCGGCGAAGCGGTGGTCCTGCGTAGTTGTCCGCCCTAGTACGCCCGCGCGAACAGCGCTACCTGCGTGGTCTCGCGCCCCGTCTTGATACAGCGGCCCGGCTCCGTCGGCTGGTCAAAGGGGAAAGCGCGGATGGTCGCACCCGTCTCCCGCTTGACCTCGGCCTCGGCGTCGGCGTCGCCGTCCCAGTAGGCGCGGACGAAGCCGAAGCCGCCGCTCTCCGGGATGGACGACACGAACTCGTCCCACGACGCGACCGAGCGCGTCATCTGGGCCTGGCGCTCCTTGGCGCGGGCGAACAGCCCGGCCTGGATGTCGGCCAGCCGGGCCGGGATGAGATCGGCCAGGGCATCCCAACTCACGAACTCTTTGCCCGACTTGTCGGGAATGTCGCGGCGGGCGACGACGACCTGGCGCTTGTCCACGTCGCGCGGGCCAACCTCGACACGCAGCGGCACGCCGCGCATCTCCCAATCGTTATACTTGAAGCCCGGCGTCAGCCCGTCGCGCGTGTCGATGTCGGCGCGGATGCCTGGCGGCAGGCCGAGCTTGAGCGCCTCGGCCGCCTGCATCACGCGGGCGCGCTCCTCGTCCGATTTCCAGATCGGGACGAAGATGACCTGGGTCGGGGCCAGACGCGGCGGCAGCTTGAGGCCCTGGTCGTCGCCGTGGATGCCGATGATGGCCCCCAGCATGCGCCAGCTCAACCCCCAACTCGTCGTCCAGCAGTACTTCAGGGTGTTGTCGCGGCCCTGGTACTGAATCTCAAACGCCTTCGCGAAGTTCTGGCCCAGGTTGTGCGACGTGCCGGACTGCAAGGCGCGCCCGTCGGGCATCATCGACTCGATGGTGTAGGTGCGTAGCGCGCCGGCGAACTTCTCGCTCTCGCTCTTGCGGCCGGTCAGGACGGGGACCGCGCCCCAGTCCTCAGCGAAGGTGCGGTAGATTTCGAGCATCTGGAGTGTCTCGGCCTCGGCCTCTTCCTCGCTGGCGTGGGCGGTGTGCCCCTCCTGCCACAGGAACTCGGCGGTGCGCAGGAAGGCGCGCGTCCGCTTCTCCCAGCGCAGCACGCTCCCCCACTGATTGATGAGGACCGGCAGGTCGCGGTAGGTGCGGACCCACTGGGCGTACATGTGGCCGATGACCGTCTCCGACGTGGGCCGCACCACCAGCGGCTCGGCCAACTCTTCGCCGCCGCCGTGGGTCACGACGGCCAGTTCGGGCTTGAAGCCCTCGACGTGCTCCTTCTCCTTCGAGATGAAGCTCATCGGGATGAGGACGGGGAAGTAGGCGTTCTTGTGGCCCGTCGCCTTGAACATGCCATCCAGCGCGCCCTGGAGGCCCTCCCAAAGCGCGTAGCCATACGGGCGGAGGACCATGAAGCCGCGCAACTGCTCCGGCACGCGGGGCGGCGTGTCGGCCAACTCGGCGCGCATGATGATTTCGTTATACCAATCGGAAAACTCGTCTTTGTGCGAGGGCAGCTTCTGCACCGACATGACAGGCTCCTAACAAGCGGGAATAAGGCTCAATTATAGCCATAACCGACGGGGGTGCTTAATCCGGCGCGGCGGGGCGCGGGCGCAACGGCGCGCCAGCCATCGGGCAGGTCACGTTGGAATGGGCATGGCGGACAACGGCGACATCCCCCGCTTGGTAGAGGACGCGGGCAGCCTGTTGCGCCTGGGGCGGCTGGGCGCGCCAGCCTGCGACAATGGCGTAGGGCCGGCCGGCCGGGTCGGCCTCCCAGGCGGCGAGGGAAGGTCCGCTGTCGTCGGCCAGAACGTCCGCGCGCCGCTCGGCGCCCCACCACGGGTTGCCCAGCCAACCCACGTGCAGCCAGAAGCGGCTGACGCGGCGCGGGACGACGTACTCAACACAGGCGCCGGGGAGGTTCCGCGCGGCCCACGCGCCGACGTCAAACACGTCTTCGCTGAAGGCGGAGGGCGGGATGGCCGTGAGGAGGCCGCGCCCCAAGGCCAACATCACCAGTAGCGCCGCAACCGAGGGGCCGAGCCAGGCGAGGACGGGGGCAAGACCGGGGCGGCGCAGGCCGGCGCGCCAGGCCAGCCAGCCGATGGCGACGCCGCCCAGGACGGCCAGCGGATAGACGAGCAAGTGCGCCATCTTGTAGACGGGGTAGAAGGCCCCCGCGCCCATTTGGGTGTCTATCAGGTACAGGGCCGCCGCCTGGGCCAGCGTGGCCGTCGCGAAGACGACGACGGGCCAGGCGGCGCGGGTTGGCGCGGTGCGAAAGCGGGGCGCCAAGCACAGCAGCGCACCCAGGCCGCCGAGCATCAGCAGCACGGGGGTGAATGCCTCCACACTCGGTTCGACCACGCCGCCGCGCGCCGTCGCCTGCTGAATGTAGCGCAGCAAGCGCTCCGGCTGGAGGAGGACCAGCCCCCCGACGACGCCCCCCACGCCCGCCAGCGCTAGCGTAGGCCACCGTCTCGATAGCCCGCGCGTCGACCACACGCCCCACGCTGCTGTGACCAGGCTGATGGGCAGCCAGGCCGGCCAGGTGAGATACTGGCCGACGAGGGTGACGGCGACGACGACAGCGGCGGGCCGCCCGCCGCCCTGCGCCAACCACACCGTTGCCCACAAGGTGGCGACGGCGAACGTCTCGGACGCGACCTGCGGGTAGAAGCTCCAGCGCGTGAACGACCACAGAGTGTAGGAGAACGGCAGGGCCAGCAGCGCCGCCGCGACAAGCCCCGCCCCGACGCCGACGCTGCCGCCGACGGTCCGCCGCGCCGTCAGGAACACGCAGCCGGCTTTGAGGGCGACCAGCAGCGCCAGGATGGGATGGATGAGACGCTCGGCGAGGATGGGCAGGACACTTGATCCGAGGTAGACGAGATAGTGAAAGCCAGGCGGGTAAATGCCTAGTTGGCCCAGGTACGGATCGAGGGCTGGGTCGCGCGGCGTGTGGCCAAAGGCACGCAGCCAGTCGATAAGCAGCCAGTGGGCGACGGCGTCTTCCGAGTCGACGAGGGGCAGGAAGGACGGCCAGGCCAGGCGGAGCAGGAGGAGCCAGACGCCGTTAACGATGCCCAGCCACGCGATGAAGGCCCACGTGTCCCGGTCCAGATGGGGCAGACGGCCACACCGCGCAGCCCCGAGCAGCGGGCCTGCGGTGAGGGCGAGCGCGACGCCGACCACAGGCCAGGGCGCGAGGCGCAGGCCGAGTTTGTCGAAAATGTCAGCGGTCAGCATGACGGCGGTCAGGCCGATGACGAGGAGTAGGGTCAGCGCCTCACTCAGGGTGAGCTTGCTCATGCTGAGAGACTCAGTAATAGATTGCGCCCTCGGCGGCGCGAGCGACGTGGCCGCCGACGCGTACCTGGAGGTTGCCGCCGTGCGCCGTGACATCGACCACAATCAGGCTGGGATGGCCGACGACGTAGCCCTGCTCGGCGCTGACCCGCGCGGGGGGAGCGTCGGTCAGCGCGCCGTGGTGGACGAGATAGGCGGCCAGCGCCGCGTTGGCGCTGCCGGTGGCCGGGTCCTCGTCGATGCCGAGCAGGGGAGCGAAGACGCGCACGTACACGGTGTGGCGTGGGTTGAGCGTCTCGCGAGTGAAGAGCGCGACCACGCTCGTCTCGCTGCGCTCGCACACCTCGCATAGGCTGTCACGGTCGAGGCTGATTGTTCCCAGTTCGGCGCGGGTTGGGATGGGGACAACCAGGGTGGGTAGGCTGGTGGTCACCGTCTGCGGGGGCAGACCTGGCACACCGAGACGGTCGGCGGGGAGGCGCAGTGCGTGGGCCAGGAGGTCGACGTCGGCCAGGAGTGGGCCGAAGGTGGGCGGTCGCTCCGTGACGACGACCCGGCTGACGCGCCCCCCGTCCCACTCTGCATCGACGGGCAGCAACCCCAGTCCGGTCTCCGCGATGAGGCGGGGGCGGCCCTCAAGCCGCCCGCCCGGTTGGGTGACGGTGGCGAAGGCGGCGCCCAGCAGCAAGTGACCCGAAAAGGGTACCTCGGTAGCGGGGGTGAAGAACCGGATGCCGAGATCCGCCTGGGTCGTCGTGGGCGGGAGGACAAAGCCGGTCTCGGCAAAGTTCATGCCGCTGGCGATGGCCTGCATCTCGTCGTCGGTCATCCCCTCGGCATCGATGATGACGACGACGGGGCTGCCCCCGAAGGGGCTGGCGCTGAAGACGTCCGCCTGCACGAAGTTGGCGCGGCGCACCCGACCTCCCTCTAGCCCATCCTAGCAGAAAACGATAGCATGAGGGAGGGGATACGTCAACTCATGGGCCTGCCGCTGAGCCGCCGCGCCAGATGAGCGGCAAGTAGAGCACGCTCGGCGTAACCGTTGCGGTTGGTGTCGCCGTCGCGGTTGGTGTCGCCGCTGGCGCCGTCGCGGTGCGAGTCGGCGTGCGGGTCGCGGCGGGCGCAGTCCCCGTGCGAGTCGGGGTCGGGGTCGGGCCGCCGGGCGTGGCTGTCGCGGTGGCGGTCCCGGTGGGGCTGCTCAGCGTCGCCGTTGGCGTAGCAGCCGTGAAGTTAAAGATGATCGCCCGATAGTCGAACGACTGGCCGTAACTGTTCGGCCCGCTGGCGTCAGCGATACTCAAGTACCAGAAATAGGTCTTGTCAGGCTCCAGGTTGACGATAAGCGACGGGTCGGTGATGGTGACGGTGTCGGTGTAGCCCGCCGGGTAGCCGGGACCCGTCGTGCTGCCCGGACTGAGCGGGTCGGCGAAGGCGACACTGTAGCTGTCGTCGCTGGGACGCCTGGTCCAGCGAAAAGTCACGGGGAAGTCCACGGTGGCGTTGTCAGGCGGGGCCAGCAAGGGCGTGTCGGCGATGTTGAGGACGCCGCCGCTCATCGTCTGCCCCTGGGTGTACCCCACGACATCCGGGCCGTACCAGACATAGACGTAGGCCGGGTTGTCGAGATTGGGACCGTACTGGACGTAATAGGTCCAGCCCGCCGGCGGTGTGGCGGGGTTGGCGAACTGGTAGAAGCCCGTGATGGATGTGGTGACGGTCAGGACCGCCGCGTCGCTCGCGCCCTGGTAGCGGTGGAGGGAGACGCTCTCGTTGGCGACGGGCGCGCCGTTGGCGACGAGCTGACCAGAGATGCCCGCTGCGGCCGGCACGGCGGGCTGGTCCGGGCGGGCCAGGGCCGGAGCGGCGCTCGCCCGTGTCTGCTTGGGCAGGACAGGACGGCGGGGCGTGGCATCAGCCTGGACCCGACCCACCCGTGGTGCAAGCAGGAGCGCCAGGCATAACGCGGCGAGAGTAAGAGCTAGACAACCGAACCACATACTCAACTGGACATAACGACGCATGCCGCCTCTCTTCCCAGGCTAGGGAGCCTCAAGGTATACGTTCTGAAGGGCAAGAAATGCCCAGATCAGAGTATTTTAGGAGAAAATTAGCACATTTGAGCATGTAGGGGCTTGACATAGAACAAGTGTGCCTGTATAATGGCAATTGATACATATGTTCAAGGGACAAGCCGGGAGGCGTCATGGCGAACAAGAAACCGCTGTCCGAAAGACAGCAGAAGATGCTGGAGTTCATCGCCCACTTTAGCGATGAGCACGGCTACCCGCCAACCATCCGCGACATGGGCGGTGAGTTGAAGATCTCCTCGACCTCGGTCGTCAGCTACAACCTCAAGATTCTGGAGAAGGAAGGGCTAATCGAGCGCGACGAGACGGTGTCGCGCGGGACGACGCTCACCGACGCCGGCTTCACATACCTCCTGTCGGCGGCGAAGGACTCGAATGGGAAGGCCGGCGCGGAGCGCAACGCCCGCACCGACAGCCTCGCCCGCGCCAGCGTCGTCAACCGCCGCACCGTCTCGATTCCCATCCTCGGCGCGATTGCCGCTGGTCAGCCGCTGAGCCTGCCCGACGCGGGCCAGTACGAGCCGTCGGACTGGGTCGAGTTGACCAAGGACATTGTGCCCGACGCCCGCGACATCTACGCGCTGCGCGTCAAGGGGAACTCGATGATTGATGCCCTCGTCAACGATGGCGACCTGGTCATCGTGCGCCGCCAGGAGAACGTCGAGAACGGCCAGATGGCGGCGGTGTGGCTGAACGAGGAAGGCGAGACGACGCTCAAGTACTTCTATCTCGAAGGCGAGCGCGTCCGCCTCAAGCCCGCCAACCCGACCATGCAGCCCTGGTATGTGCCCGCCGAAAACGTGCGCGTGCAGGGCAAGGTCATCGCGGTTATTCGGCAGGTCTAGCTCAGTCGCCCCCGGCCGTCCCCCCAGCCCTATAATGCCGGACGCACCTGCACCCGGCATTATAGGGCTTTTGCGCTGTCGCGTGTTAGGCCCGCGTAAGAGGGGCGCAAAAAGAGTGTAAAATCCGGCCGCCCGACGCCTCAAAATTCACGCCTTTTCCCCTTGACATCGAACGCTTGTTCTAGTACAATGGTGCTTAGAACAGGCGTTCGGGTTTTTGTCGAGCGAGAGGAGGCGGTGGTATGCTCGGTCCGTGCCCGTACCGTGAAGCGCAAGCGGATGGCCGTCTGACGTGCGCCAAGGTGGTTGGCCTCGACCGAGAGGTCAACGCCGACATCTGCGCGGCGTGCCCGGCGGCCGCCATTGGCTGCGCCCACCTCCGCTTCAGCCTGACCAAGTCCAGCTCCTCTACCCTTCTGATCCGCTGGGGTAACGGCAAGCAAGAAACGCTCGAGTCTGAACCGGCCCACGTCAAGATGAGCCGGGGCGCATGCGCCGAGAAGGTCACGCCTGTCAACCACGCGGCCGAGTGCGAGGCATGCCCGCTGCACTGCGCATGGGAGAGCGCGCCCAAAACAGCGCCCCGCCGTCGCGCGCCCGCTCGCCTACCCGCCGCGCCCAGCCTGCCCGATAGCCCGCAACCCCTGCGGCCCTACGCTGCGGCGGACGCTGACCCAACCGTCGTCGACGCCGCCAATATCCTGGTGTTTCGCCGCAAGACGGCCTGACCGCGTGCCCGCTCGGACGGCCTCTTCATCCTCGCCGCCGTCCGTACCTCCGCTTGAGCCGAGTCGCGTTTACGAATAGTTCTCTCCCCCACCTCGCCGAAGAGGCGTGCAGGCATTACCTGTCGGAGTCTGGCATGTCGCGTTATGCCCGCCTGGAAGCCCAGGCCGACCATCTCGAAGCTGTGCTGATGAGCCACAAGATCCGCGCCACCGTGGAGGGCGGGACGGTGACGCCGCGCCTGATCCGCTTTCGCCTGCTGCCGGCGGCGGGGGTCAAGATCGCGCAGATCGCGCGGCTGTCCGAGGAGTTGGCCCTCGCGCTCGGCATGTCGTCGTGCCGCATTGTGCGGAAGGACGATCACATCCAGTTGGAGTTTCCCCGCGCCGAGCGGCGCATCATTCGGCTCACGACCTTGAGCGCGCAAGTCAAGCCCCCGCCCGCCACGTGTATCCTGGGCCTGGACGCCGACGGCGCGCCCATGCTCCTGCGGCTGTCCAGCCCGGATGTCGCCCACGTCCTCATCGCCGGGACGACCGGCTCCGGCAAGACGGCCCTGGCGCAGACGATGATCGCCTCGCTGCTCGAGTTCAACTCTGTCACCGAGTTGGGTCTGGTCCTCATCGATCCCAAGGGGCGAGGCTACGCGCCCTTCAGCGCCGCGCCTCACCTGCTGCTGCCCCTGGCGGATGGCGTAGACGCCGCGCTGGACGCGTTGACCTGGCTGGCGAGCGAGATGGAGCGCCGCGACCGCGAGCAGATCGCCCTGCCGCGCATTGTGACGTTTATCGATGAGTTGGCCGACCTCGCCATGCTCGGCGGCAAGCCCTTCGAGCGACAGCTGACGCGTCTCGTCCAGCGCGGGCGCGAGGCGGGCGTCCACGTTGTCGCCTGTACACAGAAACCGTCGGCGAGTGTCATCGGCAGCCTGGTCAAGAGTAACTTCCCGGTGCGGGTGGTGGGGAGCGTGGCGTCGGCCGAGGATGCGCGAGTGGCGACGGGGCTGGCGGGAAGCGGCGCGGAGAAGCTGGCCGGGCGCGGCGACTTCCTGGTGGTGGCGCATGGCATCCCGCACCGTCTCCAGGCCGCCTACATCGCCCCGGCTGAAATCGAGCTACTGCTGGCGCGGCTGAACGGGGCCATCGCGCGGCCACGCGGGCGGGTCATCGAGGGCCGACCAACCTCCAGCCGTTGGACCGACGACCTCTCCGCCCTGACGGCGCGGATGAAGAGAATCGTGGGAGGGTAGACCGGAATGTCCATGCGAATCCTGGCCGCAGCGTGCTTGATTGCCTTTGCCGTAGGGTTGGGCGTGACGGTCGCCTACCGGATGCACACCGAGGCGATGGCCGTGGTGGTCGGCGTCCTATGCGGTGTGAGCGCTAGCCTCCCGGTGAGCCTCCTGGTGCTGTACGCGGCGCGGCAAGGCCAGCGCGCCGCGACGACCCCGGCCACCGCGCCCACGCCGACGGCTCCCCCTCAAGCGCCTCCCCAACCCCAGGTGATTGTGGTCGCGCCCGGCCTGCCCCAGGGGCAAGGGGCGCACTGGCCCTATCCGGGCCTGCCCGGCCCGCAGGCTGCGCCGGTCCCGCGCGCGCCGCGCGACTTTACAATTATTGGCGATGACGACTAAGCGGGTGGCGTAGGTTGGGCATGGGAGTGACAGGCCCAGGGGACGGACCTCCAAGTCCGTCCCCTGGGCTTTTGCGTTGGCTCGACGGCGGTTTGGCCGGTGTCTTCTGCGAGACATCTAGACAGAGAGCGTGTGTTTGCGCTAGCGCAAAGACGCCCGCTCGGTTTGGGGTACGCTAGAATAACAGCAGTTCCCTCTGTTCCCACTTCGTGTCGTCGCAGCGCTGCGCGCCGCCTGGCAGTGAGCCACGTTTTGCCCCGCCAGGCAGCAGGAGACAGACCATGGACAACCTACTGCGTCTGAGGATCCTCTGGCGTTGCCTCGCTCTCGTCCTCGTGCTCGCCGTGTTCATCGCCGGCTGCACGGGAGAGGTGACGAGGCTCGAACCCTCCAAGCCACTGCCGGCCGCGCCCAATGCCGGCGCCTCTCAACCCGTCGCCACCCGTATTGCCCAATCGGTCGCCGACTCGGCGAAGAGTAGCGCAGGCGCCCCGTCCGCCCCCGCCGCTCAGAGCAGTGCGGCCGCCCCCGCCTCGGCTGGCGCTGGGCAGAGCGGGCCAGGAGCCGTCGCCGCCGCCTACGCGCCGGGCAGCCCGCAGGTTATCGCCGCTGGCTTCCAGAAGGGCGGCTGTGGCGCGTGTCATGTCATCCCCGGCGTCGCCAATGCCGCCGGTACCATCGGCCCCGACCTGTCCAAGATGGGCGAGGTGGCCGAGAAGCGTGTCCAGGATAAGGCGTATACCGGCAAGGCCAAGACGGCCGTCGACTACGTCCGCGAATCCATCGTCAACCCGGCCGCCTACCTGGTCCCCCAGTGCCCAGGCGGCCCTTGCCAGCCCAATCTCATGTTGCCCAGTATGGGGCAGAGCCTGAGCCAGGCCGAACTCGACTCCGTCGTCGGCTATCTGGCGGGCCTGCCCAGCCAGGCAGCAGCGGCGGCTGCGCTGCCGGCCGCGCCGGCCGAAGCGAAGGCGCCCACGCTGAGCCAGTCCGAGTCCGACAAAGCCAAGCAGGTCTTCTTCGAGCGCTGCGCGGGCTGTCACGGCGTGCTGCGCAAGGGCGCGACCGGCCCCGCCCTCACGCCTGACAAGACCCTCCCGAAGGGCACAGCCGCTCTGGCGTCCATCATCTTCAACGGGACGCCGCGCGGTATGCCGGACTGGGGGAAGCAGGGCGTACTCACCCAGGCCGAGGCAGAACTGATGGCCAAGTTCGTCCAGAACGAGCCGCCGCAGCCGCCTGAGATGTCGCTGGCGCAGATGAAGAAGACGTGGAAGGTGCTCGTGGCAGCCGACAAGCGCCCCACCGCGCCGCAGGGCAAGCGCGACTGGGAGAACCTCTTCGGTGTCACCCTCCGCGACGCCGGCCAGGTCGCCGTCATCGATGGCAACAACTACGAGGTCGTCAACAAGGTCGACACGGGCTACGCCGTGCACATCTCGCGCAGTTCGGCCACCGGCCGCTACCTCTACACCATTGGCCGCGACGGCAAGCTGGCGCTGGTCGATCTGTGGATGGAGCAGCCGCAGAAGATCGCTGAGGTTCAGGTGTGCAGCGACGCGCGCTCGGTGGAAGTCAGCAAGTACAACGGGCCGCTCGGGGACTTCCGCGACAAGTACGCCGTCGTCGGCTGCTACTGGCCGCCGCACTTCGTCATCCTCGACGGTCTGACCCTCGAACCGTTCAAGGTCGTCAGCACGCGGGGCTATACCTACGATACCGAGGAGTTCCACCCGGAGCCGCGCGTCGCCTCGATTGTGGCGTCGCACTTCAAGCCGGAGTGGATCATCAACGTCAAGGAAGCCGGCCAGATCTGGCTCGTCAACTACTCGGACCCGCACAACCCGACGATCAAGATGATCGAGGCCGAGCGTTACCTGCATGACGGCGGCTGGGACTCGACCAAGCGCTACTTCCTGGTCGCGGCCAACCAGGCCAACAAGGTGGCCGTCGTCGACGCTCAGGAAGGCAAACTGGCGGCGCTGATTGATACACCCAAGATACCCCATCCAGGGCGCGGCGCCAACTGGATCGACCCGCAGTTCGGGCCGGTGTGGACGACGTCGCACCTGGGTGAAGGATCGCTCATCGCGATTGGCACCGACCCACAAGGCCACCCGAACCAGGCGTGGAAGGTGGTGCGCAATATCCCCCTCCTCGGCGCAGGCAGTCTGTTCGTCAAGACTCACCCGAAGAGCGACTGGATCTGGGTGGACCACACCCTCAACCCGGACGAGAAGATTCAGCGCACCATCTGTGTGATCGCTAAGAAGGACCCGACGAAGACCTACAAGTGTTGGGAAGTGGCCGATTATGGCCGAGCGACACACTTCGAGTACAACAAGGACGGCACGGAAATCTGGGTGAGCGTGTGGGGCACGGCTGATCAGCCCGGCAAGACGGGCGAGATTGTCGTCTACGACGACAAGACGCTCCAGGAAAAGGCCCGCATCAAGAACCTCATCACGCCGACGGGCAAGTTCAACGTCCACAACACCGTCGACGACGTCTACTAACCTATCGCACGCCCAGCAGGCGGCCCCCGTTTGGATTGTCCAGACGGGGGCCGTTGTCTATCCTGACCCAGAGCAAACAGACGCCAGGCCTAGGCCTCTGCGTCTTGTTTCACGCGGTCGAGGCCCTGGTCCTCCCAGGCCACAGGGTCTTCCAGCGGTTCCAGGTGGGTGAAGACGGTGATGCCGGGCAAGGCCCCGCGTAGATCGCTCTCAATATGCTCGAGCAACTCGTGGCCGCGCTGGACGGTCCAATCGCCGGGCACAAGCACATGGAGCGACATGAAGCGCCGCGCACCGGCCATGCGGGTGCGCAGGGCGTGGAACGTGACACCTTCGCGGCGGTATGGCTCGAGCGTCGCGTCGATGGTTGCCTGGTCCTTGTCGGGGAGCGCCGTGTCCAGCAAGCCCAGCCCGGTGCTGCGCAGGAGGCGCACACCGGTCCAGACGATGTTGGCGGCGACAACCAGCGCGATGACGGGGTCGAGCACAAGCCAGCCCGTGAGCGCTACCAGACCAACCCCCAGCACGACGCCGCCCGTCGTCCAGACGTCCGTCAACAGATGGTGGGCATCGGCTTCGAGGGTGGGTGAGCGGAGACGGCGGCCCGCGCGCAGCAGCACGTAGGCGACACCGCCGTTGATGGCCGCCGCCACAACCGAGATGCTGAGACCGAGACCGATCGCCTCTAGCGGCTGGGGCTGACGCAGTCGTCCGATGGCTGCCAGGGCAATGCTGCCCGCCGCGAGCAGGATCAGCCCGCCCTCGACACCGCTAGAGAAGTACTCGACCTTGGAGTGGCCGTAGGCGTGCTCTTCGTCGGGCGGGCGGTCGGCGATGGTGAGCGCCCAGAAGGCGATGACGGCGGCGACAAGGTTGACCACCGACTCGAGCGCGTCGGACAGCAAGCCGACCGAGCCGGTGATGAAGTAGGCGCCGAGCTTCAGGCCGATGGTTAGGAGCGCAGCGCCAATGGATAGCAGCGCAAATGAACGCGTCGAGGTGAACATGTCTCAAGTATAAGCACGCCCGGCGCCGGTGTCGAGTCGACTCGCTTGCTCGTTTCCGGGCTCTGCTGTATACTACGTTGACGGTAACATAAGGTTCCTTGCTCCCGCGCCCTCTGTTTGTGCGCCAGCTTGTTGAGCCAGGCATGCTCTCTCTTCCCGACCGGGTAGCTACAGTATGTCAGCCGACAGGACCGCGTGGTATCCCCCACGTGAGGAGGCGCCCAGCTCCATGGCCATCCCTAGACATCTCGAAGCTGACGCTTGTTCCGACGCCCAGAGCGCCCAGGAGCGCCTGCGCTTGCTGGCCGAGGCCGGCGC
>CAZLBQ010000108.1:0-14340 GCA_964557745.1 uncultured Anaerolineales bacterium | reverse complement strand
ACCTGGTCGTCGCCCATCACGTTCCACAATTCGACAAAGCCGTGGTCGAGGACGGGTAAGTGAGCGAGGGGAGAGAGGGTGGCACCCGATGACATAGAGACTCCTTCAAGGAGGCGTAAAGTAGGTAATAAGATGTCATTAGCTAAGGCAGACCCTGTTGGCGAAGTATAGCTACTAGCAAGGCGGACGGTCAAGAGACGCTCAACCCCGACAAAGAATATTCACGGAATCTGCTTTCGTGCCCAAAAAGATAGGGGCGAACATGCAGTTCGCCCCACGCCAAGCCGTTATTCAGTTGTCTTTAGCGCACACCCCGCATCAAGTACGGAGCGACCTGGACCAGAGGCCAGAGCGCATCCGGTGCCCAGCGCGCTGCGATTAACAGCGCAACAATGATAGCCAGTGCCACTACCAGAGGCGTCCACTGTTGGACATGCGCTTTGACAAAGCTAATGGAACGCGTAGAATCAAGCATGGATGGGGACCTCCTCAGGCCCCACCTGAACCCAGCCAGGCCGGCCTTTCCTAGGGGTGACGGCCTGGTTTGCTTTTGTAGTTGTACGCTTGCAACTACAACATTCCTGTGAATGCTTCGCTAAGTATAAGGGGAGGCTAAGCGAGGGTCAAGGGGTTGACGGCGAGACGGCGTGAATTTTGGTCCGGCACACGGCGTGCTATAATTAGTCGCCGGGCCATTGTGGCCCGAGTTTTTCCGTGGTAAGAGGAAAGCAGCCTTGACCACATTATCCCCTGCGGTCGAGACCACCACCATTCACTTCGGTACGGACGGCTGGCGCGCCGTCATCAGCGACGAGTTTACCTTTGGCAATGTCCGCCATGTTGCCCAGGCCATCGCGGACTGGGTGCTCGAACAGCCGCAGAACGGTCATGATCGCGCCGTCGTCGTCGGCTTCGACACGCGCTTCCTCTCGGACCGCTACGCCATCGAGGTCACGCGCGTCCTGGCCGGCAACGGCATTCGTGTCTACCTGACCAACGGCAACTGCCCGACGCCCGCCCTGTCGTGGGCCGTCCGTAGCCAGAACGCCCTGGCCGGTGTCATGATCACCGCCAGCCACAACCCGCCGCGCTACAACGGCATCAAGGTCAAGGCCTTCCACGGCGGCTCGGCCATGCCCAACGAGACGGCGCGCATCGAGGCGTTTCTCCAGCAGAACCTCGCCGCCGGGCGCGCGCCGCAGCGCACCGAGTACAACGCGCCCGGCCACGACCACGGCGACTCGCCGGCCCATCCCC
Source organism: uncultured Anaerolineales bacterium (assembly GCA_964557745.1). Lineage (GTDB taxonomy): Bacteria > Chloroflexota > Anaerolineae > Epilineales > JAHCIE01 > JAHCIE01. The sequence goes on along the minus strand of CAZLBQ010000108.1, from coordinate 13,083 downwards.
TCATCAGCCGCCACAACGCCTTGACGGGCTACCTGGCCCACCTGCGGACCCTGGTCAACTTTGATCGCATCGCCACCGTCAACCCGCGTGTCGTGGCCGACGCCATGTACGGCGCGGGGCGCGGCTACCTGCGCGCCGTGTTGGGCGCGGTGGGCGTCGAGGTCCACGAGATTCGCGGCGAGTTAAACCCCGGCTTCGGCGGCATCCACCCGGAGCCAATCCCCCGCAACCTGGGCGCCCTGGTTCACGCCGTCCGTGACGGCGACTATGACGTGGGCCTGGCGACGGACGGTGACGCCGACCGTATCGGCGCGGTGGACGACACGGGGCGCTTCGTCAGCCCGCACCTCATCTTCGCCCTGGTGCTGCGCCACCTGGCCGAGCGCGGGCAGCGCGGGGCCGTGGTCAAGACCATCTCGACCACGCTGCTGGTCGACCGCCTGGCGCGCCAGTACGGCCTGCCCTTGTACGAGACGCCGGTGGGCTTCAACCACATCGCCGACTATATTCTCAAGGAAAACGTGCTGATTGGCGGGGAGGAGAGCGGCAGCCTCACGGTCCAGGGTCATATCCCCGAGGGTGACGGGCTGCTCATGGGGCTGCTGCTGCTGGAGGTCATGGCCGAGCGCGGCCAGCGCAAGCTCAGCCGCGTCGTGGACGACCTGCTGGGCGAGTTGGGGCCGGTGTGCTACGACCGCTCCGACGTGCGCGTTAAGCCCTTCTCCAAGAAGGAGATGGTGACGCGCCTCACCGAGAATGCTCCTTCCCACCTGGCCGAGGTGCCGGTAGCCCGTATCAATAGCATGGACGGCGTCAAGTACCTGCTGGAGGACGACGCCTGGCTGCTTATCCGCCCGTCCGGGACGGAGCCGGTACTGCGTATCTACGCTGAGGGCCGCAGCCCGGAGCAGGTCCAGGCGCTGCTCAAGGCGGGCGCGGACCTGGCCGGCGTGTAACCCCCTCGGAGGGACGGCGTAGCGCCGACTTGAGTCGGCTGTCATGCTGAACGCAGTGAGGGGTCTCCTCTGCCAACGTTTCCAGAGGCGACCCCTCACTACGTTTGGGGTGACAGTCGAAGAGTTTACGACTCCGCTAATCCTGTCTATTCCCCTCTTCCCTCAGGGCGGGCGCTGGCTCGTCGCGCGGCACGACGTGGCAGTGGCGGCAGCGCGCCTCGTACATCTCCGTCGCGCCAACCAGGATGATGGGGTCGTCGTAGTGGGCCGGCGCGCCGTTGATGAGGCGCTGGGTGCGGCTGGCAGGCGCGCCACATACGACGCAGATGGCCGACAGCTTGTCGACCTGCTCGGCCTGGGCCATCAGGAGCGGGATGGGGCCGAACGGCTCGCCGCGAAAGTCGGTGTCCAGCCCGGCCAGAATCACCCGCTTGCCGTGGTCGGCCAGGTCATTGCACACCGTCGCGATCTCCCAGTCGAAGAACTGGACCTCGTCGATGGCGACTACATCGGTGTCGGCGTCGGTCAAGGCCAGGATGTCGCGGGCGTGGGCGACGGGGACGGCACTGACGCGCAGGCCGTTGTGCGAGCTGACGTGCTCGATGCTGAAGCGGTTGTCGAGGACGGGCTTGAAGACCTGGACCTTCTGGCGGGCAATCTCAGCGCGCTTCACGCGACGGATCAACTCCTCGGTCTTGCCGCTAAACATGCTGCCGCAGACCAGTTCCATCCAACCGTCGACGTGACCGTGGGGATGCGGGGGCACGAACAAGGCTCCTTTCAGGCGACAAAAAAGCGCCTCAACGGGAGAGTCTCCCTGAAGGCGCTTTTAAGCTACTGTGATGGGGTTTACTTCTTGCCGCCCTTGGCCGGCTTGGCCTTCTCGGCCGCCGGGGCCGGGGCAGCCTGAGTCTGACCACGCTGCTCGCGGCGCTCCAGGCGCGCCATGAAACGGTCCACGCGACCAGCCGTGTCGACGATGCGCTGTTCACCCGTGTAGAAGGGGTGGCAGTTGGCGCACACGTCGGTGCGGATGGTGGGCTGGGTCGACCCGACAGTAAAGGTATTGCCACACGCGCAGGTCACCTGCGCCTGGGGATACCACTTGGGATGAATGCCTGCCTTCGGCATGACTGCGTTCCTCTTGCCTCGTTAGGCGGGTACCGCCGGAGCGGCTTCGGAAGCGGCTTCCGCTTCCACCGGGTACACGCTGACGCGCTTCTTGAAGCGGGTCTCGTGCTCAAACTTTACTTTGCCATCGACCAGGGCGAACAGCGTGTAGTCACGGCCTAGCCCGACGTTGTTGCCCGCTTCGAACTTGGTGCCGAGCTGGCGCACCAGGATGTTGCCCGCGCGGACCAACTCGCCGTCGAAGCGCTTCACGCCACGGCGTTGGGAATTGCTATCGCGGCCGTTCTTGCTGCTGCCGCCACCTTTTTTGTGAGCCACATCTGCCTCCTTCCATCACCACCACGTCCATACAGTAGACAGACGGCGCTAGGCCGTCGTCTCTTACGTTGGCGGGATAGAGCATGTTCCGTCGCGGCCGGTCGACGCCGCGCCGCGACTCAAGTGTCCTAGAGAACGATGTCGCCGATCTTGAGGCGGGTGTAGGTCTGGCGGTGACCCGTCTTGCGGCGATAGCGAATCTTCGGCTTGTACTTGAAGATGGTGAGCTTGGGGCCTTTGGCCTCGCCCAGGATGGTCGCCTTGACCACGGCGTTGGCGACGGCCGAGCCGGCCTGCGTCCCGTTCTCGTTGGCCACGAGCAGCACCTTGCCCAACTCGACCTCGTCGCCAGGCTGACCCTTGAGCAGTTCCACATTCACGATGTCGCCGGGCTTGACCCGATATTGCTTCCCGCCCGTTTCAATAATTGCGTACACAGCTTTCCTCCCCGGGCCATCCGTCTAGGCGTAAAAGAGGCAGGGGATGGCCCCTGCCCGTGTTGTTCACCCTGGCCCAGCACAAGGGGTAATTATAGGTTGACGCGAGGCGGAAGTCAAATTTGGGGCAACACAGCGAGAGGGGCGAGACTAGCTCGCCCCCGTTTGGAACTCGCTGCCGCCCGCGCTTACGCCGCCAGGCTCTCCATCACTCCGCTGAGGGCAGCGTTCATCATGCGGCTGACGTGCTCGATGTCCTGCTCGCCATCGACCTCGACCACCAGGCCGCGCTGCTCGTAGAAGCACTGCAGCGGGGCCGTCTGCTCGAAGTAGACATCGAGCCGATGGGCGATGGTCTCGGGCTTGTCGTCAACGCGCTGATACAACTCGATGTTGCACTCATCGCACAGGCCCGCCTGCTTGGGTGGATGGTAATGGACGTGGTACGAGGCCCCGCAGCCACGGCACATCCACCGCCCACTCAGCCGCTCGATGAGAACTTCGTGGGTGACGTTGAGGTTAATGACGCAGTGAATGCCGCGCCCAGACACGCCCAAGGCCGCTTCCAGCGCTTCGGCCTGCCCAACCGTACGGGGAAAGCCGTCGAGGATGGCGCCGTTTTGACAGTCGGGGTCGGCCAGGCGGTGGAGAATCATGGCGACGGTGATGGAATCGGGGACCAACGCGCCCTGGTCCAGGTAGGCTTTGGCTTCGCGGCCTAACTCAGTTTGGAGACGAATGTGCTCGCGGAAGAGGTCACCCGACGAAATACGCGGCAGACCGAGTTCCTGGCTCAGCACGGCCGCCTGGGTGCCCTTGCCGGCCCCCGGCGCACCGAGGAGAATGACATACATTGGACGCTCAGTGTTGGCAACCACGTTGTTGCTCCTGTGAAGTCAATACTGCGCGGATAGACATGCGAGCCGTCCCCTAGTGTACTCAAAGGCGAGGATGAAGAGAAGGGTTAAATGAGTAGTTTTCGAGAAGTCTGAACCTAGCCAAAAGGCTAGCCCGCCGAGAATCATTCGGATAGACGATATGCTGCGTCCTGCCAACGACGGACGGCGGGCCTTGACAGCCCGTTGCAGCTACCGTAAGATTATCACAAGAGCTAACACTAAATAATTGTGGTTTCTTCACGCCACGAGAACATCTCTCAACAGCGATGACGAGGACGAGTACGCGGGTAAGCCTGGCTACAGAGAGCCGCCCACGCTGAGACGCGGCGCAGCGCTTCCGCCGAAAATGGCCTCCGAGCTGCCCCTGAACGGCTGGTTGGGTTGCAGGTTGAAAGTTGCGCGTTGAAGGTTGAACTCCTAACCTTCGACCTTCAACCTGTAACTTTCAACCCCCAGTAGGATCGGCCGGTTGCCCCCGTTAGCGGGCTAGAGCCTCAGGCGTATGCCTGGCGCTCGATGGAGGCTGCCTCGCCCGCCTTGCGGTTGGGGCGGCGCACCAGGGTGGTACCGCGAGTTGTCCCTCGCCCCTGCATGGGGTGGGGGATTTTTGCATTTATGGGAGGTGGGACCATGGATCGCTTTTATATCACCACAGCCATTCCCTACGTCAACGCCAGGCCGCACATCGGCTTCGCGCTGGAAATCGTCCTGACGGATGCCGTCGCCCGTTACCATCGCCTCAAGGGGGAGGACACGCGCTTCCTGACCGGGACCGACGAGAACAGCCTGAAGAACGTCCAGGCTGCGGAGAAGGAGGGCATCCCTACGGCCCAACTGGTCGAGCGCAACGCGGCGAGCTTCTATGCCCTGCGCGACCTGCTCAGCCTGTCCTTCGACGACTTCATCCGCACCAGCGCCGAGGACCGCCACTTCGCCGGCGTCCAGAAGCTCTGGGAGGCGGCGGACCGCGCGGGCGACATCTACAAGAAGACGTATCGCGGGCTGTACTGCGTCGGCTGCGAGCAGTTCTACGCCGAGGAGGAGCTGGTCAATGGGCTGTGCCCGGAGCACCTGACGCGCCCGGACCTGGTCGAGGAGGAGAACTACTTCTTCCGCCTGTCGCGCTACGGCGAGCGCCTCCAGGAACTCATCGAGTCGGACACGCTGCGCATCGAGCCGCGCACGCGCAAGAACGAGGTGCTGAGCTTCATCAAGATGGGCCTGGCCGACTTCAGCATCTCGCGCTCGCGGGCGCGCGCCCATGGCTGGGGCGTGCCCGTGCCCGGCGACCCTGACCAGGTGATGTACGTGTGGTTCGACGCGCTGGGCAACTACATCACGGCGCTCGACTACGCGACGGACGGCCCGCTCTATGAGCGCTACTGGGTCAACAACCCGCAGCGCGTCCACGTCATCGGCAAGGGTATCATCCGCTTCCACGCTGTCTACTGGCCCGCCATGCTGCTGGCGGCGGGTGTCCCTCTGCCGACGACGATCTTCGTCCACGGCTACGTGACGGTGGAGGGCGAGAAGATCAGCAAGTCGCTGGGCAACGTCATCGACCCGGCGGACCTCGTCAGCGCCTACGGCACGGACGCCGTCCGCTACTACCTGCTGCGCGAGATTCCCGCCACCGATGACGGCGACTTCAGCCTGGACCGCTTCATTCGCACCTACAACTCGGGGCTGGCGGACCAGTTGGGCAACTTGCTGAACCGCGTCGTCAACATGGTCGGCCGCTACTACGACGGTACGGTGCCCGCGCCCGCCGCGTATAACGAGGCGGAGCAGCCGCTGCGGGACCTGGCCGCCGCGTTGCCCGCGCGCGTCGAGGCGGCCTTTGCCCGCTTCCGCCCAGACGAGGCGTTGGGCGCAATCTGGGAGCTTGTCGGCGCGGCCAACAAGTACGTGGTGGATGTCGCCCCATGGACGCTGGCGAAGACGCGCCAGGCCGGTGGGGAGGACAGCGAGGCGGCCGAGGCCCGGCTGGCGACGTCGCTGTACACCCTGGCCGAGACGCTGCGGCTCGTCGCCCACTACGCCGCGCCTTTCATTCCTGGAACGGCCGAGGGCTTGGTGAAGCAGTTGGGCATCAGCCTGGACACGTCGGGCGAGTGGGAACGCATCACCAGTTGGGGCGGCTATCCGGCGGGGACGAAGGTCCAGCCGGGGGGCGTCCTGTTCCCGAAGCTCGAAGCGCCGGCGAAGGCGTCCTAAGCTAATCCTAGCGTGAAACGTGCGGCGGGCCGGTGACTTCGCGCCCGTAGCGCCGACTTCAGTCGGCTCTTGACCATCAGGCCGGCTGAAGTCGGCGCTACACCGCTCTACTCGTCGCTGTCTGCCTTCTTGTGGAACGTGCTCCGGCTGGCGACGCGGCTCTCTTCGCGCGTCAGGCGCTCGCCCGGCGTCACCTCTTCGTCTGTCGTCTCGTGACCACCCTCGGCCGGCTCGGGCGCGTCTGAAAACGACACCTCCAGGCCATCCAGCGTGCCCGGCCCCAGACCGCTACCGGTGCTCGTCCCCTCGATGTCACTGCCCTGCGTCAGCGGGCCAGGCACGTCGCCCGCCCCCCCCGTCGTCTCATAGCGGACTTTTCCAGGCATGCTTGCCTCCTGAGTCTGTTATCGTCACGGCGTTCGCGTTCTCGTGACGACGAGGGGGCAAGAGCCATGCCATAGGTGACGGGCGGAAATGTCAGAGACGGTTCTCGTACAGGTCGGCGATGGGGAAGCACAGGCCGTAATCGTCCCAGACGAGGTCGCCATACTCAACGCGGAAATTGGCGAACCGCGCCGGGTCGAGGTAGACGCGGATCAGAGGGTTGTGACTGTGACGCAGGAAAGGCTCGAAGTCGATCACTCTTTCCGCACCGTCGCTGAACGCTAGCTTGAGCTTGTAGTCCGCGACGAGTTCAGCCCGAACAATGTCGATTACCAGGTCATCATCGAGCATCGTCTACCCTCTCCAGAACAGATGCCTTGCTCTGTTGCTCAAAACCTTCGACTGTCACCCCGAACGGAGTGAGGGGTCTCCTCTGGCGACGCTGGCAGAGCAGATGCCTCACTCTGTTCGGCATGACCATCGTACCCGTGTTCCAGAACGCCGTGTGGCTAACGCGACACTTGCCTCTCGAACCGCTTCAGCAGCCAGGCGAGGACAGCGGGGAGATACACCGCGCCGACGAGCCAGGACAGACCCCAACTCTCACCCGCGGCGGCCAGCCAGAACGCTTTAGCGGGCCAGGTGCTGGGCAGGGCGCCGACCACAAGCTGCCAATTGGGAGGCAGGAAGGCGGCGAGGAAGGGGCCAGCCATAAACACCCCCGCGACTTTCATCAGCGCCAGGCCCTCGACCTTGTTGCCCGCGAAGGCGGCCAGGAAGAGAGCGCTGGCGGCGGCCAGCAGGCCGGCGAGGACGCCAATGGGTAGCAGGGCGGGCCAGACCGCACGCGCCAACAACCCCGTGAGCGGCGGGGCCAGCAGGGCAAACACGGTCCCCAGCGCGAAGGCGAAGCCGACCCGGTACAGTGCGTAGGCGCGCAGCGGGAGTGGCGTGACGCGCAGCGCCGTCAGGGTGTCAGCGTCGCGCTCGTCGAGGATGAGCAGGCCGACGACGATGCCGAACATCATCGGCCCCTGGAGGATGAACATGAAGCCCAGGAGGAGGGGATAGTAGGGGACAGGGTCCACCCCCCGCGCCAGCAGCCAGTCGGCTAAGATGGGGAGGATGGCGCGGCTCGCCAGCACCAAGAGCCAGGGCAGCACGACGAGGTAGAGGAGCAGCGACTCGCGGCGCAGGTTGCGCCAGTCGTTGCGGGCAAAGGCCGCCAGGGTACTCATGTCAGCGTCCTCCGTGCCGACCGACGACGTAGCGGTCGAAGCGCCTCTTGCCGAGCCAGGCCAGCCCGACAATCCAGGCGCTGAGGTAGACCACCCCGTAGACCAGGCGCCAGGCCGAGAGGACCTGGAACCCGCCGCGGGTCAGGAGCAGCCCACCCCACGTGGGCCACAGGTAGAACAGTGGGCTGTCGACTATGCCAAAATAGGCCAGCAGCGGGACACAGGCGATGAGGGTGATGAGGCTGGCCGGTACGAGGAACGCGCTGACGCCGTCATAGGGCGCAACGACGACAAAGCCGACGACGAGCCAGAAGGCCGACGCCAGCGCCGTTGCCACGATGAGCAGCGGGAGGTTCACCGCCGTCCCCCACGTCAGGGCGGTGACGATGAGGGTGATGACGACAGCCAGCGCGGTGAGGGTCAGGACCTTGCCGGCCAGGTACTCCCAGAAGCGCAGCGGGGTCACGACCAGCGCCAGCAGCGTCCCCTCCGCTTTCTCGAACAGGACCATGCCGGCCAGGAAGTAGAAGCCGGTCACGGTCAGGTCGACAAAGATGGTGAAGGGGAGCATCAGGTCGAGGGCCGCGCTGAACACCGTGCGGAGCATGAGGACGGCGAGGACGGTGGTCACTGCCGTGGCGGCAAAGATGCCGTAGCGGTATTCGAGGCGGACCTCGTGACGCAGGGTGGCGGCGAGGCGGGTCATGTCAGGCTCCGCCCGGTGACCTCGATGAAGATGTCCTCGAGCGTCGCCTCCTGGGTGTGCATCGTCTCAATCGGCCGCTCGCGCAGCAGGGTGAGGAACTCCGCATTGGTCCCCAGGCCGTCCAGGGCGAAGTCACGCTGCTCAGTGTGGCGGTTGACATGGTACTCGACGCGGACACGGCGTTGGCCGTGCTGGAGGCGGAGGGCGCGGGGCGTGTCGATGGCCCGAATCTCACCATCCACGATGAACGCCACGTGGTCGCAGACCTCGTCGGCGACGGTCATGTTGTGTGTGGTCAGGAAAACCGTACGCCCCTCGTCCCCCAGCGCACGGATCAGGTCCTTGATGTGGCGCGCGCTGACCGGGTCCAGGCCCGACGTCGGCTCATCCAGGAAGATGATCTCCGGTCGGTTGAGCAGCGCCCGCGCGAAGTTGAGGCGCATCTGCATGCCTTTGGAGTACTGGCCGACACGCGTGTCGCCGTCGTCGGCTAGGCCCACCCGCGCCAGCAGGTCGCGCGGGTCTTCGGTCGGGCCGCGATACAGCGAGCGGAAGAAGGCCAGGTTCTCCAGCCCCGTCAGCTTCTGGTAATGGTTGGGCAACTCGAAGCCGACGCCGATGTGCTCGTAGAGATCCTGCCCCCAGGCGGCGACCTCCTGACCGAGCACGCGCGCCTGGCCCTCGTAGCCGGTCAGCAGGCGCGTCAAAATCTTCTGCGTCGTGCTCTTGCCCGCGCCGTTCGGCCCGAGGAAGCCGAATACCTCGCCTCGCCCGACCTCGAAGCTGATGCCGCGCACCGCCTGGACCGGGCTGCCCGCGTACCGAAACGCGAGGTGGCTCACCTGGATCATGGCGCGCCGTCCTCGCGGCTCGTCAGACCCTGGGTGACGATGTCCGCCAGCACGCCAGGCGCGGCGGCCCAGTGTTCCTCCAGATAGGGATCGCCCAGCAGGCGCAACACGAGCATGCCCACGACCATGGCCGCCAACGCCCGCATGGACAGTTGGGAGTCGGCTGTTGTCAGTTGTCCGGCCGCCGCCCAGCGTTCAAAATAGGGAGCGCCCACCGCCATCGTCGGCGCGAGAATGTCGCGGGTGTACCTCTCGCGCAGGTCCTGGTTCACTAGGAGTTCGGGCAGCAGCACCCGCCAGACAGCCAGGCTCGCCTCGCTGAGTGTCGCCAGGCGTTGGGTGAGGTAGGCGCGGATGAACTCCGCCATGTCCATGTCAGCCGCGGGCGCGTAGTGGGCCGCGCGCGCCTCGGTCTCGTTGAGGCGGTCAAGGATGCCGAGCAGCACCCCCGTCTTGTTCTCAAAGTAGTTGTAGATAGTGCCGTCAGCAATGCCCGCTGTGACGGCGATGTCGCGGATGGTCGCGCGGTGGAAGCCCTTCTCGGCAAACACCTTCGTGGCCGCGTCGAGGATTTGCGCCTTCCGCGCCTGGCTCAGTTGCTCCTGGATGGGGTCTTTCGTCCCTACCGCCATCACTGTCTCCTGAATGGCTATTCAAGTGAATGAATACTCATTCAGAAGACAGTGTAGCAAAAAGAGAGAGGGCTGTCAAGAGGAAGTGGTTAGGCTAGTATCTCCTCGATGCGCTGCAACTCTTCCGGTGTGAAGGCGAGCTTATCGAGGGCGGCGACGGCGTCCTCGACGTGGCCGACGCGGCTCGCCCCGATGAGGGCCGACGTGATCTCGGGCAGCCGCAGGACCCACGCGACGGCCATCTGGGCCAGCGTCTGGCCGCGCGCCTGCGCGAGCTCGTTGAGCCGCCGCACCCGATCCAGCTTGTCCTCGGTGATCTGCTCGGCCTTGAGGAAGCCGTGGGGCTTGGCAGCGCGCGAGTCTTCGGGGATGCCGTTCAGGTAGCGGTCCGTCAGCAACCCCTGGGCCAGGGGCGAGAAGACGATGCAGCCCATGCCCGTGTCGCGCAGCGTTTGCAGTAGGCCGCTCGTTTCTACCCAGCGGTTGAACATGTTGTACGACGGCTGGTGGATGAGACATGGTGTGCCCATGCTCTTGAGAATCTGGGCGGCACGCCACGTCTGGTCGGGCGAGTACGACGAGATGCCCGCGTAGAGCGCCTTGCCGCTGCGCACTGCGCTGTCCAGTGCCCCCATCGTTTCCTCCAGCGGCGTGTCCGGGTCGGGGCGGTGCGAGTAGAAGATATCGACGTAGTCCAGCCCCATGCGCTTGAGGCTCTGGTCGAGGCTGGCGAGCAGGTACTTGCGCGAGCCCCACTCGCCGTACGGGCCGGGCCACATAAGGTAGCCCGCCTTGGTGGAGATGATCAACTCGTCGCGGTACGAGGCCAGGTCCTTGCGCAGGATGGTCCCGAAGTTCTCCTCGGCCGAGCCGGGCGGCGGGCCGTAGTTGTTGGCGAGGTCGAAGTGGGTGATGCCCAGGTCGAAGGCACGGCGGATGATGGCGCGCCCGTTCTTGAAGCTGTCGACATCCCCGAAGTTATGCCACAGACCGAGGGAGACGGCGGGTAGCTTGAGGCCACTGCGCCCGCAGCGGTTGTAGCGCAGCGTGTCGTAGCGAGTGTCAAGGGGTTGGTAGGACACGGGGTTAGCTCCTGGGGATGGGTTAGGATGGACGGCGATAGACGATCCGGCCGTCGAGGACGGTCATCACCACCTGGACTTCCTTGATCTCCTCGTCGGGGCAGGTGAAGAGGTCGCGGTCGAGCACGGCCAAGTCGGCCAGGTAGCCGGGCGCCAGCGGTCCCTTGTGGTCCTCCTCGCGCGTCAGCCAGGCGCCCGCGACGGTGGTCGCCGCCAGCGCCTCGGCGCGGCTCACCGCCTGGTCGGGAGCAATCGGCGTGCCTCGGTATGTCTTGCGCGTGACGAGAGCGTAGAGGCCGACAAACGGGTTGTAGTGGACCGTGCTGGGGACGTCGCTGGTGGCGACGACGCGGATGCCACGGTCGAGATAGGTCCGCATCGGTTTGTAGCGCGCGGCCAACTCCGGGCCGACGTCGCGGAATAGGTCGTCGCCCTCGTAGTAGATGAAGGTCGGTTGAATGACGGCGGTCAGGTTGTGGCGGACCATCGCGTCGAGGCTCGGCTCGGTGGCGAAGTAGGCGTGGATGAGGTTGTGGCGGTGGTCGTGGCGCTCGGACGCCGCGAGAACATCGGCGAAGGCGAGCGCGGCCTCGTGGTGGGCGCGGTCGCCGATGGCGTGGATGCCGATGTCCCAGCCCAGCGCGTGGCCCCGCGCAAAGAAGCGGCGCAGGTCGGCGGGGTTCAGCCGGTTGTAGTCGTAGACGCGGTCCTCGCCCAGGAAGGGCTGGAACATCCAGGCCGTGTGGCTGGTTGTGCCCCCGTCGACGGCCATCTTCAACCCGCCCAGCCGTAGCCGGTCATCGCCCAGCCCACTGAACACGCCCAGACCCGCCGCGCGGTCATCTAACTCCGCCTCGGTCTCATCCTCGCGGAAGCCGTGCCAGGAGACCATGAGGTTGGCGCGCACGTGAAGCCGACCCTGCCGCCGCGCGTCGAGGTAGGCGCGCATCTCCCAAGGACGGAGGCCAGGGTCGAGGATGCTGGTGATGCCGTAGCTCAGATAGGCGCAACTGGCCGCGTCCAGCGCGGCGACACACTGCTCAGGCGCTGGATCAGGGACGAGCGAGCGAACGAGGGTCTTGGCGGCGGCGCGCAGAATGCCGGTGGGCGTCCCGTCGGCGTCACGCTCAATGCGCCCACCGGGTGGGTCGGGCGTCGAGGCGTCGATGCCGGCCAGCGCGAGCGCCCGCGTGTTGACCACGTCCATATTGAAGAAGCGCTTGAGCAGGACGGGGTGGTCGGGCGTCGCCGCGTCCAGGTCATGGCGCGTCGGCAGGCGTCCCTCGGCGAAGTACGACTCGTTCCAGCCCTCGCCGATGACCCACGCGCCGGGCGGCGTGCGTCCCGCCCACGCCCGCACGCCGTCGACCATCTCCCTGATGGAGTGGCAGGCGTCGAGTTCGAGGCGCGTCATCTTGATGCCCACTTCTAGCATGTGGTTGTGGGCATCGTTGATGCCGGGGATGACCATACGCCTACCCAGGTCGACCACCTCGGTGGCGGGACCGGCCAGGGCGAGAACACTGGCATCGTCACCCAGCGCCACGACACGCCCATCGCGGCAGGCGATGGCCTGGCAGCGCGGCTGTGGCGCGTACAAGGTGACGATGTCAGCGTGGTGCAGGATGAGGTCGGGCGCAGGGTCGCGCCGCTGCAGGCCGCTCATGCGCTAGTTCACATACATGGCGTCGTCGACTTCCCACAGCTGCCGCGTCAGGTGCGCCTCGCCGATGTGCTGGCTCAGGTGCTCCAGGGCGTGGACCACCAGGTAGCGGGCGCTGTCGACGCGGTCGGCCCGGTTGGGGGCTGGGCGCGTCGACCCCAGGTCGTCGCCGCTCAGGCGCTCGAGGCTCTGGTTGACGAGGTCGTAGGTGCGCTGCACGCGGGCCTGGAGATAGGCGAGGTCGTGGTTGGCCTCGCTGAACTCGTTTGGCCCCTCGTCGCCATCGACCTGGCCCCAGTCGAGGCGGCCGGCCACCCACTCAGCGCGGCGCAGCAGGTAGACGGTGGACGAGACGGCGTGGGCGACGGTGAAGCCGATGCCGTTGCACTCGCCCTTCCACGACTGGCCGTCGAAGGGCTTCCAGAGCAGCGCCTCCTGGGGCAAGTCCTTGAACAACTCATCCAACTCGGCGTACTTGGCGGCGAATAGTTTGCGGTAGGTTTCGATTTCAGATTGCGCAGACATCAGGGTCTCCTTTGCGTTAAGGGTTTCGAATTGGGTCGGGGAGC
>CAZLBQ010000107.1:0-14534 GCA_964557745.1 uncultured Anaerolineales bacterium | reverse complement strand
CTTCCAGCGACCAGTACTCTTCGGGGACGAAGGCTTGAATCTCGCGCTCGCGCTCCACGACGAGGCGCAGGGCGACGGTCTGGACGCGCCCCGCCGAGAGGCGGCTGCGTACCTTCTCCCACAGAATGGGGCTAATCTTGTAGCCCACGAGACGGTCGAGGATACGCCGCGCCTGCTGAGCGTCCACCAACTGCATGTTGATGTCGCGCGGGTGGGCAAAGGCGTCCTTGATGGCGTGGCCGGTGATCTCGTGGAACTCGACGCGCTGGACTTTGGCCGGGTCGATCTTGGCGGCCTCGACGAGGTGCCAGGCGATGGCCTCACCCTCGCGGTCGGGGTCAGTCGCCAGAAAGACCTGGTCGGCGCCCTTCGCCAGTTGGGTGAGTTCCTTGACCACGTCCTTCTTCTCGTTGGGGACGCGGTACTTCGGCTCGAAGTCGTGGTCGACGTCGACGCTGAGCTGGGACTTGAGCAAGTCGCGCACGTGGCCGATGGAGGCGCGGACGCGGTAGCCGCCGCCCAGGAACTTGCCGATGGTCTTGGCCTTGGCGGGCGACTCGACAATAACGAGCTTGCCCCCTGGCGAGACGATGGACGATGGACGACGGACCAACGACGAACGGCTCCCAGCGGAAGCCCGCTGGCTGCCCGCCGCCTGCTGCCTGCCGCCTGCCGCTTGCTGCCTGCCGCCTTCCGCCTTCTGCCTTCCGCTTTCCGCCTTCTGCCTTCCACCCGCCGCCTGCTGCTTGCTACCTGCTGCCTGCTGCCTGCCGCCTACCGCTTTCTTCGCCCGCGCCGCCTTGCGCGCCGCCTGGGCCTCGTCGGCGCTGGGGCGGGGCAGGGCGGCATGGGCCTCGGTGAGGCCGGGGCGATACAGGGTCGTGCCGCACACCGGGCAGATGCCCTTGGTGCCGGCGCGGCCAGTTGCGGTAATCTCGGCGCGGGGCTGGCTCATCACGCGCTTGGCGCGGCACTTGACGCAGTACGCTTCGACGGCCTCGCCAGGCGCGGACACGGTCTCGGCGACCACGGCTGACGGCTGACTGCTAACCACTGACGACTGCTTCTTCCGGTTCGTCGTCGGCCGTCGGTCGTCAGTCATCGGCTTTTCCACCGCTGCGTGCGCCGGCGTCTCGCCCATGCGGTATAGGGCCGTGCCGCATTCGGGGCACGTGCCGCGGGTGACGGGGCGGCCGGCGGCGTTGTACTCGGCCTGGGGATTCTGCATCGGGCGCTTGGCGCGACACTTCATGCAATACGCTTCAATGGTCATATCACGTTCCACAACGACAACTTCATGCTCGGACACTGGGAGCATTCACCATGTGTCAGATGTGAGCCGGGCAGGGGTCTTACCTTATGAGCCTGCCCTAGCCTTCTGTATATACCTTCTCGTTGAGCCACTGCTCAATGAGTTGTTGCGAGGTGATGTGCTTCGCCTTCGCAATCGCTGTGATGCGGTCGGCCAGTTCGGCGTCGATGGCGACGAGATGGCGTGACGGCTCTAGCTCGATGTCAAACTCGACTTCGGGCATCTCGTCAAAGTAGTTACTCATGTCATGAGTCTCGAAGAACTCGACGCTCTCTTCGACTGACTTGAAGTGTGGACGGCGTCGGGGCTTACTTTCGTCCATATTGACCTCGCTCTCTACCCACCATGTCTCTAGCGCTCAAGATCAACGCATCCTGTGACACCTTGTAGATGAAGTAGACCGCCAGGTAGCGGCCCGCATCGGGCTGACCGAGAGCCAGGTAGACATCTTCATCCTCGCGCTCGCCCTTCTCCGCGAAGCGTATCCGTGGGCGATTCCGGAACACCTCCTCAACTTCGTAAGATTCAACACCATGCTTGAAGATGAGCTTGTCGATCGTTTCCGTTCGCCATATTATACGCCGGATCTTCATCGTTTAGCTCGCCAGCGGTGGCCGCCTGTCGGCCCAGGGGCGGGCCTGCTCGAGTTGCGCGGCCAGGCGGATGAGGGTGGCTTCGTCGCCGAAGCGGCCAATCCACTGCGTCCCAATGGGCAACCCGTCCGCGTTCCAGTGGAGCGGCAGCGAGATGGCGGGCTGGCCGGTGAAGTTGCAGGGCGCGGTGAAGGGGACGTAGGCGGCGGCCAGGAACAGCCCCTGGAGCGGGTTCTCCGGCGGGCTGTCGAAGGTGCCCAGCGGGACGGGCGGCTGGGTGAGGGTCGGCGTCAGCCAGACGTCATAGGTCTGCATGAACTGGGCGATGGCGCGCGACGCCTGCTGCAAAGCCGTGATGCCGAGCAGATACATGGGCGCAGGCGTGCCACGGCCCATCTGGTACATCGCCCACGTCAGCGGCTCAAACTGGTCCTGGGTGGGCGGCTTGCCCATGACCGTCGCCATAGCGTCGATGCTCCAGGCGATGCCCGACGCCCAGACGCCGATGAACGCCTGGGCAATCAGGTCGCCGTTGAGGGGCGGCATGGCTTCCTCAACAGTGTGGCCCAGGTCGGCAGCCAGGCGCGCGGCGTCCTGGGCAGCCTGGACGCAGTCGGGGTGGACGGGAACGCCGGTCAGGGACTGGGTCGTCAGGGCGATGCGCAGGCGGCCGGGGTGCACGCCGACCTCCTCGCGCAGCGGGCGAGCGAGGGGTGGCGCCCAGTACGGGTCGCCCACCTCCGGCCCGGCGATACAGTCCAGGAGCGTCGCGGCGTCGCGGACCGAACGAGCGAGGGAGTTTTCGACGGTCAGGCCGCTGATGACGTCGCCCAGTTCGGGACCGACGGGGACGCGGGCGCGGGTCGGCTTGAGGCCAACGAGACCGCAGCAGGAAGCGGGGATACGAATCGAGCCGCCGCCGTCGCTGGCGTGGGCGACGGCGACCATGCCAGAGGCGACGGCCGCCGCCGAGCCGCCACTGGAGCCGCCGGACGAGCGCGTCACGTCCCACGGGTTGCGCGTTGGACCATGCAAGGTTGGCTCGGTGGTGGGCAGGATGCCGAACTCGGGCGTGTTGGTCTTGCCCAGGGTGACGAGGCCTGCCTGCTTGAAGCGGCTCACCAGGGTGTTGTCCTGGGGCGGGACAAAGTCGCGCGTGAAGGCGGAGCCTGAAGTCAGTGGCACACCGCCGTAGTTAGCGGCCAGGTCCTTGAGGAGAAACGGCACGCCCTGGAAGGGGCCAGCCGGGAGCGGACCCTGGGCCGCCGCGCGGCCCTGGTCGTACATTTTGGTGACGACGGCGTTGAGCCGAGGGTTGAGGCGCTCGATGCGCTCGATGGCCGCCTCGACCAGTTCCAGAGCGGTCACTTCGCCGCGCCGGACGAGGTCCGCCTGCGCGGTGGCATCCAGAAGGGCAACATCTTGGGCGAGGGTCATATCGAGTCTCCTGAGCGGCCTTTCTTCATGCTGGTCCTCGCCGGACGTTGACGCGGTGCCAGGCGTTGTTCATGTAGCCCTTGAAGTTCCAGATGCTCTTGACGCTCTCAGGCTGCGTATTGGCGGACGAGTCCCAGGCGCGGGCGACGAGTTGGCACGGTCCGTCGGAGAGCGTGACCTGGGCTTCCCAGAAGGACCAGATGCCGGGTCGGGCCTCGCCCTGGAGGTGGGCTTCCTGCCACGTCTCGCCGCCGTCCGCCGAGACGTCAACGCGGGCGATGGTACGCTGGCCGCCCGCCATAGCATAGCCTTGCACGCGCAGCGGGTTGTCTGTCACGAGCGCGTCGTCCTGCGGGCTGACGATGACCGCCGTCACGGACAGCTCGCCGAGCATGAGGCCCTTCGCCCAATCGACGTTTGAGGCGTTGATGTGGGGCGGGAAGAGCTTGTAGGCGTGGGCCTGGAAGTAGTTGCTCGAGGGCACCGTCTGGAGGTTGATGGCCTTGAGCCACTTGATGCTGCGTGCGCCGATGTAGCCGGGCGCGACGACACGCAGCGGCCCGCCGTGGAGGGATGTGAGGGGGGCGTCGTTCATCTCGTAGGCGAGTAGGACGTCCAACTGCTGCGCCGCCTCGACGGGGATGGAGCCGCCGAAACCCACGTCTTCGCCGTGGCGCATGACGTGGTCGAGGCCGGTGAAGGCCACGTGCCGGGCGCGGCGCTCGACGCGGGCGGCGTCTAGGACATCGCGGAGCAGGACGCCGCCCCACACGCCATTGCTGATGGCGGCCTTGTCCCAGGGCACCTCGCCGGGCATCTCGGCAAAGGCGAGGGCCTCGGCGCGGCGGTTGCCTGCGCACTGGAGGGTCGCCATGAGCGTCGTCTTGGGGAACTCGGCACGCAGAGCATCGAGGGAGAGGTTGAGCGGCTTACCGACCAGCCCACCGACGGCCAGGCGGTAGTCGCCGGGGGTGACGGTGGGGATGGGGCCGTGGTTGCGGGTGTAGAACAGATCGAGGGGCGTGACGAAGCTCTGGGTCAGCAGGTCCAGCGGCGGCTCGGCATTGAGCGGCTGCTCTTCCCACACAATATAGGTGGGGTGCTTGTCGGCAAGGGGCATAGCCACTCCTTAGACTCTACTTCGTGTCTAGACCCAGTATGATCAACAATGCCTCTGCAACGCGGTCCATTTCCTCCTGTCTCAACTGGCCGAGGACTTTGAGCACCCGGCGCTTGTCCACAACGCGGATTTGCTCGGTCAAGAGGACAGAGTCTTGGCTGAGTCCGCCTACTCCTGCTGTCATTAGCACATGCGATGGCAACAGCGCGCGGCGGATCTTAGACGTGAACGGCGCAATGATGGTATGGGGACTGGCTGCATTGGCGCGGTCAATCTGCAGAACGAGCGCGGGCCTAATCCCGGCTTGCTCTGTGCCGAAGACGGGGTTCAGGTCGCACAGCACGACATCGCCACGTCGCACCGCTACCACTGAATCTCTCCTGCGGCCAGCCTATCTTCGTACTCTTCTAGATTGGCGAGATAGTCAGAGAAGTCGCCCTCACCTAGATCGAGCGCCTCGCTAAAGGTCGTCCATTGCTGCCAGCGGTCGCTATCGCTCCGCACCAGCAGGAAATCGACGAAATCGCTGACTTCCTTGACCAAAGGGTCAGGGAGTTGACGCAGCTTCTCGATGGTCGCGTCACGGACGGTCATACGGTCTCCCTTCTCTACAGAACCTCGCGTCGGCCACGCCGCCGCACCTCGTCGACAATCGAGCGCACGTCCTGGGCGCGGTCACGGGGCAGGATGAGGAGCACATCCTTAGTGTCGACGATAATCATATTCTCGACACCAATGGCCGTCACCAGGCGGTCGGGGCTGTAGATGAGGTTGTTGCGCGAGTCGACGGCGATATAGTCCCCCTCGACGATGTTGCCCTGGTCGTCGGTATCGAGGACGTCGAATAGGGCCGCCCAGCTGCCTACATCGCTCCAGCCGATGTCGGCCGGGACGACCGTCACGTCGCGGGCGCGCTCGACCACGCCGTAGTCGATGGTCTGGTTCTCGATATCGGTCCACAGCTCTGCCAGGACGCTCTCACGGTCGGGCGTGTCCCACGCCGCGCCAATGCGCGTCACGCGTTCCGCCGTCTGCGGGAGGCAGCGCGTCAACTCGCGGCGAATGGTGTCCAGGCTCCAGACGAACATGCCGCTGTTCCAGTAAAAGTTGCCGGCGGCCAGGAACTGCTCGGCGACGGCGCGGTTCGGCTTCTCCTTGAACGAGGTCACGCCCAGGACCGGCAGCGCACAGCCGCCGACGCGGCCATTGGTCTCGATGTAGCCGTAGCCGGTGTTAGGCTCAGTGGGCGTGATACCCAGCAGGACGATGTGGCCTTCGCGCGCGGCGGCGGCGGCTTCAGTCAGCACGTCGCGGAACAGAGTCTGGTTCTGGATCAGGTGGTCGGCGGTCAGGACGGCCAGGATGGCGTTGGGGTCGCGGTGGGCCAGGATTTCGACGGCCAGTCCGACGGCAGGGGCGGTACCCCGCCCGACAGGCTCGCCGAGGATATTTTCAGTGGGAATCTCAGGCAACTCGTCGCGCACGGCGGCCAGCCAGTTCTGGCCAGTAATCACCAGCACGCGCTCGGCCGGGATCATCGGCTGGATGCGCAGAAAGGCCTCGCGGAGCAGGCTGTGGGTGGTGCCAATGTTCAGGAATTGCTTGGGTTGGCGCTGGCGGCTGCGGGGCCAGAGGCGCGTGCCTCCCCCGCCAGCCATGATCAGGGCGTACAGATCGTTCATGCTAGTCCTCCGCTCCATTGCGGATGTTATCGGGCTGTCACGTAGTTCATGCCGCCGACCTGACGGACCAATCCCTTGAGTTCCATCAGGGCGAGATTGGCGGACACGACCGGCAAGGGCAAGCCACTGGCGCGGCTGATGTCGTCGATGTGCAGGGGCTCGGCGGTGAGGTGGCGGAGCAGGGTGCGCTCGGTATCATCCTCAGGCAGAGCCAGTTGAACGGCGCGCTGCTCGACGGCCTGGCGGAGGTTCAACTCCTCGAGGATGTCCGTCACCGAGGTGACGAGCTTGGCGCCATTTTGAATGAGATAGTTTACACCGGCTGCCTTGGGATTGAAAATATTGCCGGGCACGGCGAAGACCTCACGCCCCTGCTCGCCGGCCATATTCGCGGTGATGAGGGCGCCGCTCTCCTGCCCAGCCTCGGTCACGAGGACACCCAGGGTGAGGCCGCTGACGATGCGGTTGCGGGCGGGAAAGTGGCGGGCTTCGGGGCGCGTCCCCAGGGGGTGCTCGCTGAGCAGCGCGCCATGCTTGGGAATCTCGGCGGCCAGGCGCGCGTTGGCCGCTGGGTAGATGATGTCCAGGCCACAGCCGAGGACGGCGATGGTGCGTCCACCTGCATCGAGAGCCGCCTGGTGGGCGACGGCGTCGACGCCATAGGCCAGACCACTGACGATGGTGATGCCCTGCTCGGCGAGTTCGGTCGTCAAGCGGCGTGTCACTTCCCGCCCATACTGACTGGCAGCGCGCGTGCCGACGACGGCCAGCGCCCACTCATCCTGCGGCGCCAACGCGCCGCGCACGTAGAGCAGGGGCGGCGCGCCATCGATTTCGCGCAGCAGGGGTGGGTAGGCTGGGTCGTCTAGAGTGAGTAGGGAGATGCCCGCTTTCTCGACGCGGGCCAGCTCGGCGGCCAAGTCTAACCGCTGCCGCACCTGGACCAGCGCCTCGACCGAGCGGCTGTCGAGGCCGGCCTGGCGCAGCAGGGCGGCGTCGGCACGCCAGGCGGCCTCCAGGCCGCCAAAATAGTCCCGCAAGGCGCGCAGACGCACCGGGCCGATGCCCGACACGCGGTTAAAGCCCAGCCAGTAGCGTACTTCCTCGCTCATCGCGGCGCTCCGCCCAGCGGCTCCCCGGCATACCCGCCATGTCCCGCCATACAAAGAAGGCCTCTCTAGAGAAGAGGCGCCTGGACCATATAGTAATACCGACCCAACGGGTTGTCAAAAGCTGGGAAAGAAGAACCTCCCGCAAGAGGGAAAACGTGCGGGAGGTGGCCAAATACGGTTAAGATATCTCTGCGAGCAGGTCGCGGTAACGGGCCGATTGGGCGTGGCAGAGCGCCACAGCCAGGGCATCGGCGGCATCGTCGGGGCGCGGGATATCCTCGAGATTGAGCAGCATGCGGACCATTTGCTGCATCTGGTCTTTGCTGGCCTTACCGTAGCCAACGATGGCCTGCTTGACTTCCATGGGCTTGTACTCCACGATGGGCAGGCCGGCGTTAGCGGCGGCGAGGAGCACGACGCCGCGCGCGTGGCCGACGGCCAGGGCGGTCGTGACGTTCTTGCTAAAGAAGAGTTGCTCGACGGCGACGGCATCCGGGCGGTGCTTGTGCATCAACTCGTCCAGGCCCCAGTAGATGAGCTGGAGGCGCTGGTGCAGCGGCAGGCCCGACTCGGTGGTGACGACGCCATAGTCCACCAACTGGACGTTCTCGCCGTCGCTGTCGATGACGCCCCAGCCGCAGATCGCCGTGCCGGGGTCGATGCCCATGACGCGCACTCAGGCCTCGAGCTTCTCGTAGACTTCGTCGGGCACGTCGAGATTGCTGAAGACGCGCTGCACGTCGTCCAGGTCTTCAAGGGCGTCGATGAGGTTGAGCACTTGAATGGTGTCCTGCTCGCCCAAGTTGACGGTCATCTTGGGGATGCGGGTCAACTCGGCGGACTTGACCTTGAGCTTGTTCTGCAGCAACCCCTCGCGGACGGCCTGGAGGTTTTCCGGCGCCGTGAGCACCTCTAGCCCATCGTCGACGGGCTGGACATCATCCGCGCCGGCGTCGATGGCGAGGAGGCCGACCTCGTCGGGGTCCTGGCCGTCGATGGCGAGGTTGATGAGGCCCTTCTGGTCGAACTGCCAGGCGACGGCGCCGCCTTCGGCCATGCGCCCGCCGCGCTTCGTGAGCAGGGAGCGAATCTCGGAGACGGTGCGGTTGCGATTGTCGGTCGCCACCTCGATGAGTACCGCGACGCTGTGCGGGGCGTAGCCTTCGTACAGGATTTCCTCAATTTGGTCGCCCGCGCCCGCGCCCGCCGCGCGCTCGATGGCACGTTCAATGCTGTCTTTCGGCATGTTCACGTCGCGCGCGCGGTCGATGGCGATGCGCAGGGCGAAGTTCGCGTCGGGGTTGGCGCCGCCCTTGCGGACGGCAATCTGAATCTCGCGGGCCGCCTTGGTGAAGACAGCGCCGCGCTTGGCATCCATCGCGCCCTTCTGGCGCTTGATCTGTGCCCAGTGGGAATGTCCAGCCATACTATCCTCCAGCCATGTCGCCTCGTTGGAATGGCATCCCTTATTATACACCGCCTGGGGCGAAAATGGGGAACCGGACAGGGTGATGCAAGCAGGGTAACAGAGGAGTCATTGTTGTCAGAGGGAATATGGGGGCCGGGATGGTCGTGACGAGTGGTCGATTCAGAATGACGCAGACAAAGGAGTGGTCATGGCAGACGAGAGGCGCAGGCAGAGTGGGGACGACGAGATGTCCGACGAGCAGACCGGGGGATCGCCGAGCGGGTCAAGCAGCATTCCCGCGAGGGACGACTTGAGCGATTCGTACGCGGGTTCGACCATGCTGGGCGGTGGGGAGGCGGGCGGGACGGGCGCCCGCACGGGCGGCACAACCAGCCCAGGAGAGACAGGGATGGGTAGCTCGACGACCGGGACGACCGGCGGCGGCTACGGTGGCTCGAGCAGCGCCTCGGCCGGCGACATGGGCGCCTCGTCAGGCGGCTATGGTGGCGCCAGCGGCGGCTCGTCGGACGGCACAGGCACGAGCAGCACGGCCGGCGGCACGGGCGGCATGCGCGGCATGGGGCCTGGCGCGGCAGGCGCGATGGGTAGCGGGTCCGGGCGCGGCCTGTCGGGCGGTCTGGACGACGACACCGACGACGCGGACGATGACGAGACAGGCGGCTGTGGGTTGGGTGGCGGGTCGATGGGTGACAGCGGCCGTAGCGGTAGTCGCTAGATTAGGGAGTGGGCTGCGGTTGAGTTAGTCTTCTCCTCCCTCCTGCGGCGCCTGCTTGTCGCCTCCTTCAAGCAGGCGCCGCGTAACGTCAAGACCAAGGTAAGACCGAATTATGTCGATCAAGAAGACGCTTTTGCTTGTGATTGTGACATTGATTCTGCTGACCGTCGCGGTGGCCTGCGGGCGCGGGGGAACAGACACGCCCGCCGATTCGGGCCAGTCGAGCGGTGGGCAGCCGCCGGGTAAGGTTGGAGTGGGCGCGCCCGACGCCCTCCCGACGGCTATCCCCATCAACCCGGCCGGCGGCGCAGCGAGCACGCCCATTGGTCCGACTGGGATGGGCGGCGGAACGCTTATCCCAGGCGCAATTGGTACGGTTCCAGCGTCGGGCACAGGGACGCCCCAGGCGGGCGGGACGGGTACGCCACGCGCGAGCGGCACAGGGACGGCGCGGCCGGCCGGAACGGGCACCCCCCGCCCCTAAATTCTATCGCGGAAGTTCGGCCGACTAGACCCGAAGGGTTTTTGAGAACCTTTCGGGTCTGAGTCTTGTCCCTGACGTCGGCTGGGTGTATACTGGCTTCAGATACACGCCCCTGGATGAGGTAAAGGCTTATGCCCCTGAATCGTCCTCTCACCGCCGACGAACTGGAAGCGGTGCGGCGCATCCCGACGCCCGCCGTCTCCAACGCCATCGAGTTGTTTGACCTCCGCCCGCGCCATGCGGGTTTCATGAACCCCACTATCCGCGCCATGTATCCCGACTTGCCGCCGGTCATCGGCTACGCCGTCACGGCGGTGACGCGCGCCGAAAAGGCGCCCGAACCCGGCGCCGAGGCGTCACGCTTCGACTATTGGGACCACGTCGTCAGCGTGCCCGCGCCGCGCATTGCGGTCAGCGAGGACGCCGACGACGCGCCAGGTTGGGGCGCGTTCTTTGGCGAGGTGACGTCGAATATCCACCGCTCGCTGGGCTGCGTGGCCCACGTCACCAGCGGCGCGGTGCGCGACCTGGACGAGGTTCACGCGCTGGGCTTCCCGATGTTCGCGCTGGGGCCGTGTGTCTCGCACGCCTACATCCACATCACGCGGTTCGGCGTCCCCATCCAGGTCGGCGGGCTGACCGTGTCACCGGGCGACCTGCTCCACGCCGACAAGCACGGCGTGCTGCTCATTCCGAAGGCAATCGTGCCGCAACTCCCGGAAGCCGTCGCCCGCGTCGAGCGCCGCGAGCGGCAGATCATCGACTACTGCCAGTCGCCTGACTTCAGCCTGGAAGGGTTGAAGGCGCTGATGCGGCGGCTCTAGACTCGGATAGCCGACAGCATGTCCCCATTCGAAGCCGTTGAGCGCGTGCTGGTCGAGGGGCGCGTGCCTGACGTCGGCGGGCGCGTGACGCTCAGCCTCAAGCGCGACGCGACGACGGTCAGCGTCAACACCGTGCCCAGCTTCTCCTTTGACCTCAAGGGGCGGCTGATGGGGGGCTTCAACGCCGGGCGGACGTACCGCCGCACCCTGGACCACCGTATTATGGAGAAGCAGGGCCAGGGGCAAGGCGGGGCGCGCCTCCGCGAGCGCCGAACGCTAAGCCCTGACGAGCGGCGCGCTGTGGTCGACGTGGCCTACGATGCCGCGCGGCGGATTGGCGAGGCGCTGGCGAGGGGCGAGTTCACGACGCTGGCGGAGTCGGTACCGCCAACGCGCTGGCGACTACAGGCGCAGATGCGGCTGGCCGCCAGCGCCGCCTGGGATGACGACAGGCTGGCCGCCGATGGGCGGGCGTTCCTGACGGTCTACGAGCCGATTGGGATTCTGCCGCCGGACCAGTACCGCGCCCTGGTGTTGCAGGCGACGCAAGGCTGCTCGTACAACAAGTGTACCTTCTGCAGCTTCTATCGCGGGCGCGGCTTCCGCATCAAGACAGGGGCGGAGTTCCAGGTCCACCTGGCGGCGGTCAAGGCGTTTCACGGGCCGGCGCTGCCGGTGTACCGCTCGATCTTCCTGGGCGAGGCCAACGCTCTCATCGCGCCGCAGCGCAGCCTGGTCCCGATGCTGGACCAAATCAATGCGGCGTTCGAGTTGACCCCGCCCGACCTGAACGGCTCAGCGCGCGCGGCGTGGCGGCGGCAGCACCCAGACGCGCTCGACGGCGTCTACGCCTTTGTCAGCGCCCTGGACGCGTTGCGTAAGGGGGTGGACGACATCGCCGAACTGCGGATGCGCGGGTTGCGGCGGGCGTACATTGGGCTAGAGAGCGGGGACGAGGGGCTGCTGCGCTTCCTCAACAAGCCAAACACGGCGGCCCAGGCGCTGGACGCGGTGCGCACGATCAAGGCGGGGGGCGTGGCGGTTGGTGTGGTGGTGATGCTGGGCGTGGGCGGGGCGAAGTACGCGGCGAATCACGCGGCCCACACGACGGCGCTCGTCAACGCCATGGGGCTGGACGCCGGCGACCTGCTGTACTTCTCGGAGTACGTCGACACGCCCGGCTCGGAGTACGGTCAGCGGGCCGCCGAGGAGGGCATCGAGGCGATGACAGGGCCAGAGATGGCGGCCCAGCGCGCGGCTATCCAGGCAGGGTTGCGCTTCCCCGACGGTCCACCTAAGATCGCGGTGTATGATATTCGAGAATTTGCTTATTGACGTAGGAGGGAGCCGGTGGCTACGATTCTGACTGACCTGAAGATCCCCGCCTATGCGCTGGCGATGCTCAAGGAGCACGAGGTACGCGGCCCTGTGCCCAACTTTACCGCCCCCGACTACGACATGCGCGGCGTCGACGCGCTCATCGTGTCGGTGCTGTCGCCGGTGACGGCGGCGGTCATCGCGCGCGCGCCTGACCTACGCGTCGTCGGGCGGCCGGGCATCGGCGTCGACAACGTCAATCTGGCCGACTGCACGGCCTATGGCGTGCTCGTCGTCAACACGCCCGACGGCCCGACGGAGTCGACCGCCGAGCACGCCGTCGGCCTCATCCTGGCCGTCGCGCGGCGCTTCAAGCAGGCCGACCTGGGCTTGCGGACGCAGGGCTGGGACACGCCGCGCGCGCCGCTGCTGGGAATGGAACTCCAGGGCAAGACCTTAGGGCTGATTGGCCTGGGGCGGATTGGCGGGCGCGTGGCGCACATCATGGGTCAGGGGATGGGAATGCGCGTCGTCGCCTTCGACCCGTACACGACACGCGAGCGGGCCGAGGCGCTGGGCGTCACGCTGGTCGGCTCCCTGACCGACGTCTTCCGCCAGGCGGATGTCATCTCCCTCCACTGCCCGGCGCTGCCAGAGACGCGGCGGCTGGTCAACGCCGACACCCTGGCGCAGATGAAGCCGGGCGTGCTGCTGGTCAACTGCGCGCGCGGGCCGATTGTGGACGAGGCGGCGCTGCTGGCCGCCGTGCGCAGCGGCCACGTCGCCGGGGCCGGGCTGGACGTGTTCGACCAGGAGCCGACGCCCAGCGACAACCCGCTGCTGGCCGAGCCAAACATCCTCGTGACGCCGCACATCGCCTCGTATACAGAGGACGGGGTGCGCAAGATGTACGTGGGCGTGGCGGAGGAGGTGTTGACGGTGCTGCGGGGCGAGCGGCCGCGCTGGCTCGTCAATCCGGAGGTACTTGAGGTTGCAGGTTGTAGGTTGTAGGCGGCGGGGTGAAGATTGAAGGTTGAAAGTTGAAGGTCGACTATGGAAGAGCCAGGGCCGCGTCACGAACCGACGGATATGCGGCGCTTCCAGCGCGGGACGGAGATTCGCCTCGTCGTTGCCATCGTGGTGTTTCTGACCCTGATCGGCAACGGCCTGGTGTGGTTGTTCTTTGGCCGCGACGTCGCCCTACCCAGTCTGATCTGCTCGGTGTTCGGGGTCCTGCTGTTCGGCGGTCTCTACCTGCTCATGACTCTGGCCGGCAAGTGGAGCGAGCGGCTGTGGCGGTGAGCCAGCTCGGCCCGCCGTCAGCCCCAGCAGCGTCGCCCACAGGGCATAGATGGCCGTCGCCTCCAGCGCGACGTCGACGAGACCATGCGCCAGCCAGCCGACCAGCCCGCCCAAGGCGGCGAGGGCGACAACATCCCCTCGCCGCCCGCTGCGCCACGCCAGCACGGCCCCCAGGCCCAACAGCCACGCCCACGCTAGCAGGCCCATAATTCCCATATCCGCCGCCAACTCCAGATACAAGTTATGCGCCAGGTAACGGTCGTCCACGTCGGGCTGACCCAGGTACGCGCCGTAGCGGTGGCGGAATACGCCCGTGCCAACGCCGAGCAGGGGCCGCTCGCGAATCATGCGCCATGCGGCAGCCCACAACTGGGCGCGGTCTGCTTCAGGCGTCGGGACACTCGCTACCCAATCCGACGCGAACGGCTCTCCCCCCACCCCCTCGACCGTGACAACTGTGCGGGCGGGGAGTGGCTCGCGCGTCCCGACCCAGCCGTTGGCGGGCTGGGCGACGTCCCAGGCCAGGGTGTACTGTCCGGCCACGGGCGCGACCACCTGCGCCGTCAGGGCCACCGTCGCGCCCGGCGGCACGTCGCCGGGCAGCGGCCAGGTCTGGGCGCCCCAGCGCAGGACAGTCTGGCCCTGGGCGTCGAGCCAGTGGACGCCGACGCGCCACGGGTCGAGACCGCTGGCGCGCCAGGTGAGCCGGCCGGTGTTGGTGACCTGAATCGGGGTGAGCGAGCGCGCGCCGGCGGTCAGGCGCAGAGTGGCGGGGACGGCGATGGCCGCGTTGTCGAGCGGGCGCGGGTCAAGCACGTTGACGCGCGCGCGCAGGACGGGGTTGGTCAGGAAGACGAGGCCGAGGACAACCAACCCGCTTGCTAGCAGCGGCGTCAGCGCGCGGCGCACCGACTGTCCCCCCACGACGAGCATGGCGCTGACGCCGACGAGCGCGCCCGCCAGCCCACCCCGGCTGTAGGTCAGCGGCAGGGCAACGACGAGCAGGCACGCCGCCAGGGAGAGCAGGGCGCGGGGGAGCGGCGGCGCGGGGGAGCGGGGGGGCAGGGGGGCAGGGGCGCGGGGGGGCGGGGGGGCAGGGACGCGGCGGGGCGGGGGCGCGGGGGCGCGACTTGCTCGCGGCGGCACGGGAAGACGGCCCACCAGTGGATCGGCCGCGTGCCGTTCGGAGGAGACCGCGGACCGGCGC
>CAZLBQ010000106.1:0-14552 GCA_964557745.1 uncultured Anaerolineales bacterium | reverse complement strand
AGACACCGTAGCCGCCCGGACCGACGCCACGCCCCTCATCGCAGACGCGCTTGGCAGCGCGTGAGGAGATGTCACGCGGCGCGAGGTTGCCGAAGCTGGGCGGGCTATGTCGACGGTGCGCAGCGCTATGGTGCTGGCGATTCTTGTGTCGACCCCGCTGGCCGGGCAGTTGCTCGACACGCTAGGCTATCGTGTCGTGTTTCCCGTCGCGGGGGCGCTGGGTGTCGTGTCGGTACTCATCTTCAGCCGCCTCCACCTCGGCGCCGAGCCGGTCCCGTCGTTGGCGAAACGGTCACTCGGGGGCATCTGGCGTATCGCGCGCGACGACCGCCGCTTCGCCATCTACCTGGTGGGCCTGGTCCTGTACGGCTTCGGCGCTCTAGTCGCCTCGCCCTTCTACCCCCTGGTCCAGGTCAACCGCCTTGAACTCTCGTACACCGTCATCGGCGCCCTGGGCGTGGCGCAATCCCTGGCCTGGATTCTGGGCCTGCCGTTCTGGGGCCGCCTGTTGGACCGGCGCGGGCCGCTGTGGCTGCTGCGGCTGGGGGTGTTGATGAACGCCTTTGTCCCCTTCACCTATATCTGGGCCACAAGTGGCTGGATGCTCGCGCCGGCGTTTATCTTCACCGGGCTGGTGCTCGGCTCGTTCGACCTGGGCATCATCAACGCGGGCATCCAGCTCGCGCCCCGCGACCGTGTCCTCGAGTACACCGGGTTGCAGACGACGGTGGTTGGCATTCGTGGCATCATCGCCCCCTTCGTCGGAGCCGCCCTGCTCGGGCTGGGCTATTCCGACCGCCTCGTCTTCGCCCTGGGCGCGGCGCTCATTCTGGCGGCCTGGCTTGTGCTGGCGCGCGTCCGCTACCAGCCAGTGGAAGAGGGTGTGGACGAAGAAGTCATCTAGGGAGAATGTGAGTCTATGCGCAAGCGAGTCACTTTGATCACGGGCGCGAACGGCGAGGTCGGCCACGGTCTGATCCAACAGTTCGCCGCCCAGCCCAACCCGCCGTCGATTCTTGTCCTCGACATCCAGGAGGTTGACCCCAAGATTCGCCCGCTGGTGGATGAGGCTATCCTGGGCGACATTCTCGACGCCTCGCTGCTGGACCGCCTGACGTTGCGCTACGAGATCGAGACGATCTACCACCTGGCGGCGCTCCTGTCGGCGCGAGCCGAGTTCCAGCCGGAGATCGCCCACCGCGTCAACGTCGACGGCACCATCAACCTGTTGCGCCTCGCCTACGAGCAGTCGAGGTGGCGCGGTGGGCCTGTCAAGTTCATCTTCCCCTCGTCCATCGCCGTCTATGGGCTGCCTGACATCCAGACCAAGCTGGCGGCGCCGCCTGTCGCGGAAGACCAGTTCAACCAGCCGACCACGATGTACGGCTGCAACAAGCTCTACGGCGAGCATTTGGGCCGCTACTACAGCCGCTACTATCGCCAATTGGCCGAGGTTGAGGAGCCGTTCGGCGTGGACTTCCGCTGTCTGCGCTTCCCCGGCCTCATCAGCGCCGTCACCCAGCCGACAGGCGGGACGAGCGACTACGCGCCGGAGATGATCCACGCGGCGGCGGCGGGCAAGCCCTATCAGGCCTTCGTCCGCCCCGACACGGTCATCCCGTTCATGGTCATGCCCGACGCCATCAAGGCGCTGACGATGCTGGCGGACGCGCCGCGCGAGCGGCTGACGCGCGCCGTCTACAACGTGACCAGTTTCAGCCTGACGGCGCGCGAGATCGCCGACATCGTTCTCGCCGCGTTCCCAACCGCGCTCATTGGCTACAGCGCCGAGGGCAAGCGCCAGAAGATCGTGGACACGTGGCCCGCGCGGCTCGACGACAGCGCCGCCCGTCACGACTGGCGCTGGGCCCCCGACTACGACCTCGACCGCGCCTTCCACGAGTACCTGATTCCGACCGTCAGGGGGCAGTACCAGGCGACCGTCGGGACGTGACCGATTGTGTCGAATGACTCTTGGCACGCGGATGAACGCGGAAACAGAGATGAACGCGGATCAGACAATTATGTCTCGGATCCACGTTGACCTGTTTTTCCGCATTCATCCGCGTGCTGTTTGGGGGACATAGGGGTCCGAGTCACGTCGCCTGGTGGCCGAAGGGTTTGACAGGTCAGATTCCTAACCTGAAGAGGCGGCGGGCGTTCTGGCGCAGGACAAGGTCGGCTTCGCGCTCGTCACGGAAGGCATCCAGGTACGCCCCGTACTCGAACCAGGGCGCGAAGAGCTGCTGGTCGGTTCCGAACAGGATGCGCTCGGGTCCCAGGATGTCCATGACGCGGCGGATGCGGCCGGGCTGGATACCACTCGAGCAGAATTCGAAATAGACATTGGGGAGGTCGACTACCTGCCGCGCCCCCTCCTCGTCGTCACCGTGGGCCTTGATGATGACCAGGTCCGGGTGGCGCTGGCAGGCCTGACGGACGCCGCTGTAGGGCGAGCCAACCTCGTCCATGTGGATGAGTGTCGGGCGGCCGAAGCGGGCCACTTCATCGAGCAGCCGCTGCATGCGAGCCGTCGCCATGTTGCCGCCGAAGGGGCAGTACAGCTTGACCCCGACAAAGCGCGGGTCGGCGAAATAGCGCTCCATCTGCTCGACCGAGCTGGCCAGGTCGCGGGGGTCGCACACGACGTAGCCGCGCAGCATGGGGTACTGGTCGAGGAGGCACTGGGTCTGGCTGTTGCCCTCGCGCATATCGTAGTTGATGGCGTTGTAGTGCGAGACGATGGTCAACTCGACGTTGCCGCGCGCCGACAGGGCGGGCACTGTCGTCTGGAGCGCCAGGTCGTTGGGCTGGGGCAGCGGGAAGCCGCCGACATGGGCGTGCATGTCGATGATGGGGCGCTCCGGTAGCTCGGCGGTCGGGCGAATGTCGAGCGGCGTCACGGGCAGGCGGTCCAGGCTCAGCTTGAGCAGGCGCAGGGCGTTCCCGGCCAGGATGGCCTGCTTGTCGGCGTCGCCAATCTCGGCTATCAAGACCTGGTTGCGGACCGCGCGGATCGAGTACTTGGGGGCCTGGCTGGCGTAGAGCAGCCGCTCGCCCAGCCCCTCGCCGACCAGCGTTTCGAGGGCGTCGGCGAGGCACAGCCAGCGAATCGTGGCGTACACGTTCGGGTAGGCGTGCATGACCGTCATCAACTCGCCCATGTAACTGTAGCTGACTTCGTTGAGCACGACGGGCGTTCCGGCCCGCTGCGCTGTGTGCGCCACCTTGCGCAGCCACTCGCGCGCGGCGCCCGCCGCCGGACCGTGCATGTCGACAATCACGGGCAACTCGGCCTCGCCCACCGCCTCTACCATCTGTTCAAAGAGCAACGTATCCGGCGACCAGTTCTGCCAGCCGGGGAAGAAGCGGATGCCAACACAGCCGCCTGCCACGCAGGCGCAGAGGTCGTCGCGCCAGCCTATGTAGCGGCGCGGGTCGAGTGTCCCGACCGGCAGCAGGCGGGGGTAATCGCGTGTGACGTGCAGCGTCTCGGCGACCGCCTCGCAGTTGGGCTGGTGGACCATGCCACGCCGCGACGTTGTCAGGGCCAGCGTTGTCTGGTGGCGCTCCAGTTGGGCCAGCAGGCTGTCGAGCGCCGTGTCCGGCTCGGCAATAGGGCCAACGCTGAAGTCGGTGCTGAAGTCGATGGCAATCACGCGTCCTCCTGGTCCACGAATTGGCGCTCGTACAGCCCCTTGTAGACACCACCCAGCGCCAGCAACTCGTCGTGGCGGCCCTGCTCGACGACGCGCCCGCCCTGGACCACGCAGATGCGGTCGGCGTCCCGAATGGTGCTCAGGCGGTGGGCGATGATGATGGCGGTGCGGCCCTGGAGCAGGCGGCCCAACGCGTCCTGGATGAGCGCCTCGGTCACGGTATCGACGCTCGACGTCGCCTCGTCGAGGATGACGATGCGCGGGTCGACCAGCACGGCGCGGGCGATACACAGCAGTTGCCGCTGGCCAATGCTCAGGTTGGCCCCGCCTTCCAGGATGGGCGTCTCGTAGCCCAGCGGCAGGTCGACGATGAAGTCGTGGGCGTTGGCGAGGCGCGCCGCTGCCTCGACGCCGGCGGGCGTGGCGTCGGGTCGCCCGAAGGCGATGTTGTCGCGGACCGTACCCATGAACAGGAACGGATCCTGGGGCACGAGACCCATCTGCCCGCGCAGTGACGCCTGGGTGACGGACCGCACGTCGATGCCGTCGATGAGGACCGCGCCGCTCGTCACGTCGTAGAAGCGCGGGATGAGGTTCGCGATGCTCGTCTTGCCCGCGCCCGTCGGGCCGACCAGGGCGACGGTCTGCCCCGCGTCGATGGTCAGGTTTACGTCGTGCAACACCGTGTGGCCGTCGCGGTAGGCGAACGAGACGCCGCGTAGCTCGACCCGGCCTTGGATGGGCGGCATCGGCACAGCGTCCAAGGCGTCGCGCACCGCCGGCTCAGTGTCCAGCAGATTGATGACCCGCTCGCCGCCCGCCATTGCCGCCTGCATCGTCGTGTAGAGCTGGCTGAGTTCCTGGATAGGCGCGAAGAAGCGCGAGACGTAGGTCAGGAAGGCCACCAGCGTCCCCAGCGTCAGCGCCCCCTGCGCCACCGCTAGCCCACCCCCCCACAGCACAATCCCCGTCGCCACCATGCCGAGGAAGTCGACGGCGGGCAGGAACACAAACGACAGCGAGTTGGCGTCCACCTGGGCGTCGCGGTTGGCGCGGTTGACCGCCTCGAAGCGCGTCTGCGCCGCGCCTTCCTGGGCAAACGCCTGGATGACCCGCATGCCCGTCAGGTCCTCGGCCAGCCGTCCGACCACGCCCGCGATGGACGTCCGCGTACGGCGGTAGGCGCTCTTGGCGCGGCGCGTGAACAGCCGCGTCGCCAGGAGCATCAAGGGCAGGACGGTGAAGGTGAGCAGCGCCAGCCACGGGCTAAGGGAGATCATGACGACGATGATGCCGCCCAGGACGAGGACGTCGCCGACGAGGGTAATCAGGCCCTGCGAGAGCAGGTCGTTGATGACACTGACATCGTTGATGACACGGGAGATGGTGACGCCCGTGATGTGGGTGTCGTGGTAGCCAAGGGGCAGCGCCTGGAGGTGGCGGAACAGGTCGCCGCGCATGGTGGTCAGGACGCGCTGGCCGACCCACGACAGAAGATAGCGCTGGCCCGCCGTCGTCAGGTACAGCGCGGCGTAGGCCGTCGCGATGAGCAGCGCCGTGCGCGTCAGGCCGTCCAGGTCGCCGGGGATGATGTACTGGTCGATGGCGACCTTCGACAGGTAGGGCGCGGCCAGCGTCAGCGCCGACGCGGCGAGCATGAGCAAGAAGGCCAGCGCCATGCGCATGCGGTAGGGACGCAGGAACAGGAGCAGCCGCCCGATGATAGCACGGTCGAAGACGCGGCCTTCCAACTCGTCGCGCGAGCCGTCGCCGCTCGACGTGGGCCGCAGCGTGCTGCGGGTCATGCCGGCTGTCACGTTCACGACGCACGCTCCAGTGGCCGCCACGGCTTCGGCCGCGTGTCCTTCCCACCCTTGCCTCTCTTCCCAGCGCCGGTCACGATACTCTCTCCTGTGGACGTAACTGTTTCTCGTAGACAAGTCGATATCGCTCCGACGTCCGCAGCAACTCGTCGTGCGTCCCTGAGGCGACAATCCGCCCCTTGTCCAGGACGAGGATGCGGTCGGCCAGGCGAACGGTGCTGAGGCGCTGGGCGATGATGAAGGATGTGCGACCCTGCATCAGCCGCGCCAGCGCCTGCTGGATCTGGCGTTCGGTCTGGGTATCGACGCTCGACGTCGCGTCGTCGAGCAGCAGGATGCGTGGGTCCTTGAGCAGGGCGCGGGCGATGGCGATGCGCTGCTTCTGGCCGCCCGACAGGGTGACGCCGCGTTCGCCTACCTCGGTCTCGTAGCCGTCGGGCAGAGCCTTGATGAAGTCGTGGGCCTGGGCAGCCTGAGCAGCGGCGACGATCTCGTCGTCGCTAGCCGTCGGGCGGCCCATGAGCAGGTTCTCGCGGATGGTGGTGGCGAACAGCGTCGTCTCCTGGAGAACGATGCCAATCTGCCCGCGCAGCGAGGCCAGGGTGACGTGGCGGATGTCGTGGCCGTCGATGAGGACGCGCCCCGCCGTCGGGTCGTAGAAGCGCGGGATGAGGTTCATGACTGACGTCTTGCCCGACCCCGTCGCGCCGAGCAGGGCGATGACCTGGCCCGGTTGGGCCGCGAAGTCGAGGTCGCTGAGAACCCGGCGGCCGTCGGCGTAGCCAAACGAGACACGTTCGAAGCGCACGGCGCCCTGGATGGCGGGCAGCGGCGTCGCGGACGGCGCGTCGGCGACGGGCGACGGCGTGTCCAGCACGTCGTAGATGCGCTCGCCCGCCGCGGCAGCCTGGGCCAGGGCCGGAATGACGTTCCCCAGCGTCCGCACCGGGGCGACAAGCTGCGCCAGGTAGGTCAGGAAGGCCACCAGTTCGCCCGCCGAGAGCTGACCCTGGATGACGAAGCGCCCGCCGAAGAACAGGACCATGACCGTCCCCAGGTTGGCGATGAAGTCCATAAGCGGGACGTTGACCGACTGGAGCCGCGCCGCCTGGACCGAGATGTCGAACCAGCGCGTGTTCTCGGCGTCGAAGCGGGCCGTCTCGGCGCCTTCCTGGACAAAGGCTTTGACGACGCGCGCCCCGCGCAGGTTCTGCTCCAGGCGGGTCGTGAGAACGGCGAGGCTCTGCTGGATGGCGAGGGACAGGGGGCGGAAGCGGGCGCTGAAGTAGACGGCGCGGTGGATGAGAAGGGGCATGACCAGCAGGGCCAGTCCGGCCAGGCGCGGGTTCATTGCTACTAAAGCGACGGTCGTGCCGACGAGCAGGACTGCGCCCTCGACCAGCCGCAGCGTGGCGCGGCCGGTCTGAAAGCGGATACGCTCGACATCCTGGACGGTGCGCGACAGAAGTTGCCCCGTCTCGGTCTGATCGTGGTAGGCGAAGGAGAGGTGGGCCAGGGTGGCGTGGATGGCGTTGCGCAGGTCGTAGGCGACGCTCTGCGAGGCGATCTCGGTCCAGCGCTCGCGGAAGAACGTCAGGCCACTGCGCACGACCTGCAAGGCGAGCAGGCCCACGACCGACAGGCCGAGCAGTCGCGTGTCGCCGCCATCGATGGCGTGGTCCACAATCCAGCGTACGACCTGGGGGATGAGCAGGGTGATGCCCGTTGTCAGCAGCATCAGGCCGTACGCGCCGAGGCTCAAGCGGCGGTAGGGGCGCAAGTAGCCGTAGCTGCGGCGCAGGATGGGCCACGCGCCCAACTTGCGCAGCGACAGCGGTGCGACGGGGGTTGTCATCCGGGCTTAGGTCCTCGCGTCATGGCCGCCTTTCGCGTCTAGCGCAGACCCGACAGGTTTCAGAAACCTGTCGGGTCTGCGGGGCAAACATAAGGGCAATCTGTGTAGAGGCGGCGCATGCGTTGCCCCTACGTTGGTCACGCGGCGCTAGTCGCTGCCGCCCTGGGTGGACGGCGAGGGCTGGGGCACAGTCGGGCGCGGCGCGGGCGCGCGGCGGCGTCGGCCCGGCCGCCAGGCCAGGACGCGCTTGCCGCCGCTGATGCCCGAGTCGAGCAGGCTGTAGGCTGTGGGCACGATGAACAGCGTCAGCAGCATCGACGTCAGCAAGCCGAAGATGGTCACAATCGCCAGCGGGCGGCGGAACTCGCTACCCTCACCGATACCAATGGCGACGGGGAGCGAGCCAATCATGATGGCGAGGGTCGTCATCAGGATCGGGCGCAGACGGGCGGGCGCCGCCGTCAGCAGCGCGTCGTCGCGGCGCAGGCCGACCTTCCGTAAGCGGTTGGTGAAGTCGACCAGCAGAATCGAGTTCTTGGTCGCCAGACCAATGAGCAGAATCATACCTACCAGGCCGAGGATGTCCAGCGGCAGGTTCGTCAACCGCAGGCCGAGGAACGCGCCGATGAAGCTGAGCGGGATGGCGAGCATGATGACCAGCGGCTGGAGGAACGACCCGAACTGCGACGCCAGTACCATGTAGATGAACAGGACAGACAGGAACATGGCCTGGAACAGCGTCTGGAAGCCCTCGGTCTGCTGCTGCTGCTGGCCGCCGAAGACGATGCTGACGCCCGACGGCAACTGGAGGTCGCGGGTGCGGGTGCGGACTTCCTGGACAATGTCGTTCAGGTTGCGCTCGAAGTTGTTGCCGCCGATGGCGACCTGGAGCAGACGGTCCTGGCGCGTGATACGCGTCGGGGAGGACCCCATCTGCGCCGAGGCGACCATGTTGAGCGGTACCAGGCCGCCGCGCGAGCTGGGCACCGAGACGTTCAGGATGTCGTTGATCTGGTTGCGGTCTTCCGGCCGCAGGCGGACGACGATGTCGTACTCGTTGCCGCCCTCGCGGTAGGTGGACGCCTTGGAGCCGTTGACCATGGTGCGCAGCGTGCTGCCGACGACGGCGGTCGAGACGCCCTGGTCCGACGCCTTGAGGCGGTCGACCACAATCTGCAGCTCAGGGCGGCCGGGCTGGTAGTCGGTATCGACGTCGGTCAGGCCGGGAATGTCCTTGATGGCGGCCTTGACCTGGTCGGCGGCCTTGAGCAGGTCGTTCAGGTTGCCGGTGATCGACTGGAGCTGGATCTGGACCGGGCGCCCGCTCACATCTGTCCCCGCGCCGCCGAAGCCGGGCACGCTGAACGAGACGTTGGGCACGTTGGCCAGGGCCGGACGGATACGCTCCTGAGTCGAGGGCGTCTTCTCGCCGTGCTTGAGCTGGATGAACACCTGACCCTGCTCGGCCTGGCCCGACACGCCGACTGTGGTCAGCACCGTCTCGACGGCCGCGTCGTTCTGGAGCAGCGTCTCAATCGAGCGGGCGACCTTGTCGGTCTCGGACAGGGCGGTGCCCGGCGGCATGCGGTAGCCGACGTAGAACTGGCCGCTGTCGATGGACGGCGCGAAAGCGACCTTGAGGCCGCGCGCGGCGAAGAGCGTCACGGCGATGACCAGGACGCCGATGCCGATGGTCAGCCAGCGGTGGCGCAGCGTCCAGCCCAGGATGCGCTGGTAGAACAGGTCGAGGCGGCCGAAGTGGACGGCCGCTTCCTCGGCGACCTCGCCCTCCTCCGCGGGCGGCTCGACGTCCTCGCGCTTCTTGAAGAAGTAGGCCGACAGCATCGGGGCCAACGTGAAGGCCTCGACCAGCGAGATGACCATGGCCGAGGCGACGGTCAGACCGAAGGGGCGGAAGAAGCCGCTGACGATGCCGCTCACTAGGGCGACGGGCAGGAACACTGCGACGATGGTCAGCGACATGGCGAGGACCGACAGCGCCACCTGCGCCGTCGCCTTGCTGGCGGCGACCTTCGGGTCGTAGCCGCGCTCCATCCAGCGGAAGACGTTCTCGCGAACGACGATGGCGTCGTCGATGACCAGACCGACGCACAACGTCAGCGCTAGCAGGGTCATCAGGTTGATGGTCAGGCCGAACATGCGCATCGCCGCGAAGGTGGCAATGAGGATGACAGGGAGACCGACGACGGCGACGATGGTGTTGCGGGCATCGCGGAAGAAGATGAAGACGACGATGATGGCCGAGATGACGCCCAGCACCAGCTCGAGCAGCGCGTCGTTGACGGTGTTGCGGACCTGGATCGAGTCGTCGCGCACAACCGAGTACGTTAGCGGCTGATTGGGGCCGAAGATGCGCGTGAGCTCGGCCTTGACGCCGTCGGCGACGCGCACCGTGTTGGTGCCGCTCTGCTTGCGGATGTCGATGCGGACGGTGTCCTGGCCGTTGAGGCGGCTGAACGTCGTGACGTCGGCGATGCCGTTGTCGATGGTGGCGATGTCGTGGAGATGGACGGGGCCGGAGCGCGTCCCGATGTTGACATCGTTGATGGCCTCGACCGTCTTGAACTCGCCTGGCGCGCGCAGCGCCACGTCCGCCCCACCCTGGGTAATCTTGCCGATGGGGACGCTGACGTTCTCAGCCTGGATCGCCTGGCTCACCTGCTGCGGCGACAGGCCGCGCGCGATGAGCGACTGCAAGTTGAGGTTGACGTTGATCTGGCGCTCGCGGCCACCCGACAGGTCGGCGGCGGCGACGCCATCCACGCGCTGGAGTTGCGGGATGATGACATCCTCGATCTGCTGCGTCAACTGCTCGACCGTGGTGTCCTTGCTCTTGCCCGCCACCGCGATGGACATAACTGGGGCCGACGACAGGTCGAACTTCTGGATGATCGGCTCGCGAATGTCAATGGGCAGCGCGGGCCGAATCTGGTTCATCTTGTCGCGCACGTCCTGCGCGGCCTGATCCACCTTGCGGTCCTGGGTGAACTGGATAGTGATATTGGTGATACCCTCGGACGAGCGCGACGTAATCTGTCTCACCCCTTGCAGGGTGCCCATGCCGTCTTCCACGGGCTTGGCGACCTGCTCAGCCATCTCTTGCGGGCCCGCGCCCGGCAGTACGACGCTGACGTTGACGGCCGGAAACGAGATGTCGGGCAGCAGGTCGACCGGCAGCGCCTGGAAGGCCAGAAAGCCCAAGACGACGGCCAGGACCATCAGCATCGTCACCAGGACGGGCTGCTTGATGGAGGTATCAGAGAGCCACATCTACTTGCCTCCCAGGAGCGTCACCGTGGTATACATGCCCGGCCGCAGCTTGCGGTCAGGGTCCGTCGGCTCGGCGTACACCTTGAAGGTGCGCGTCGTCGGGTCGGCGGTTGGCGCAATACGCGTCACTTTGCCCTTGAAGACGCTGTCGGCGTAGGTGTCGACCGTCACCTCGATGGGGTCGCCCACCTTGATCTGGGCGATCAGGGCGCTGTCGACGTCGAAGGCGACTTCCGTCGCGTCGGAGATGAGCGTAACCACACCCGACGACGTGCCACCGCCGCCACCGCCGCCACCGCTAACCGACGTACCGACGGTCGCGTTGCGCGCCGAGATGACGCCGTCAAAGGGCGCCTTGAGCGTCATGTCGTCGACGTTGAGCTGCGCCAGGTCGACCGCCGCCTGGGCGACGTTCACCTGGGCCTCGACGGCCTTGACCTGCTCGTCAGAGGGTCCCGCCTGGAGGCGGCGCAGCGAGGCGTTGGCCTGGTCGATGGCGGCCTGGGCCTGGTTAAGCTCGGCCTGGGTCGGCCCCTGGTTAAGGCGCTGCAGGTTGGCGCTCGCCTGGTCCACAGCGGCCTGGGCCTGGGTCAGGTCCTGGTCCGTCGCGCCGTTCTCGATACGCTGGTAGGCCTGCTCGGCGATCTGGACCGCCGCCTCGGCGGCCTGGACCTGGCCGCGGAACGAGTCGCACTGGCCGGTCGCCTGCGCCGCCTGGGTCTTGACTGCATCCTTCGCTTGTGACGGCGGGTTCGAGTCACGGAGGGCCGCCGCCGTGCCGCACACGGCGTCGCGCTGGCCCTGGAGCGAGAGTAACTGGTTCTTGGCCTGCTCAATGCGCAGCCGCGCTTGCTCACGGTCCTCCGGCTGCGCGCCCGTCTTGACGCGCTCCAGCCCGGCCTGGGCCGCCTTCAAGCCCGCCTGCGCGGCGGCGATATCGGCGGGGCGGACTGACTGGCGGAGGCGGTCCAGCCCAGCCTGGGCGGCGCGGATGCCCGCCTGGGCAGCAGCTAGGTCAGCCTCGCGCGGCGGAGCCTGGATATTCGCCAGGTTGGCCTGGGCAGCAGCGAGTTGTGCCTTCGCCTGCGCCAGTTGCGCCTCCTGGGTGCTCTTCTCCAGGACGGCAATCACGTCGCCCGCCTTGACGCGGTCGCCCACGTCCACCTTGATCTCCTGGATGCGGCCGCCGACCTTGGGCGACAGGGAGACTTGCTGCTTGGCGCGAATCTCACCCGTGTAAGCGCGGTTGGCGAGCGAGCCGGACCCGCTCGTCGCGCCGGTTTGGCCTGGCTGGGGCAGGCCGGGCATGGCCACGGTGGGAACCGGAGCGATGGTCGGGGCGGGGGTGGCGGCGGCGGTACTCTGCGCCGTCTCGCCCCGACCCTGGCAGGCCGCCAGCGCAGTGACAACGAGCATCACGAAGAGGACGAGGCCCAGTCGGTGGGCGAGACGAGGCCCACGCGGTGTCGAGACTTCCATACGAAGCGCCCTTCCTTGACAAAGTTCGCCGTCCCGCCGTCGACGCTGCCGGGGGACGGATGTGATCGTGGGGGTATCGAATAGTTTGCTAAGCTAATCAATAATACTCAGAGCGGGGCGAAGATGCAAATATTACTTTGCCAGGCTAAGTAATACAGGACAAGACCCGACAGGTTCTGAAACCCTGTCGGGTCTGTGTTTCGACCACTCAGATGTAGCGGCGAGGCATGGCTGCCCGTGCCGGCGAACAGCCTGATTCCTACGAAACGCGCAGGGGGTCCCGCTCCCAGAGCGCCAGGGCCGCCTCGTGGCTCAGTGGCTGGTAGTAGCTGCCGAGGGCGCACGTCTGGCACAGGATGTGACCGTCGCGCACCACCTCGCGCTCGTTGATGATGTCCTCGCCACACACCTCACACACGACACGATAGCCGTGCTTGCTCATCAGCTTCTCTAGCGACCACGTCAACTCCACCGGCTGGGCCAGCAGCAGTTCCTCCTCCGGCATGCGCTGGTAGCCGAGTAGGTAGCCCTCCCAGCGGGAGGTTGCGTCGGGGGCATAGGCCTGGGCGCGGTCACGCGCCGTCGGGTGGGGGATCACACGGAACGCTCGCCCGGTCTCGGTGTCGACAAACGTCGCCGCCATCTTGCCGTAGTCGAGGACGCGCAGCGTGCGCTTGCCGACCCAGCAGCCGGTGGCGACGGCGATGCCGTCCGCGCCGCAGCCGTCTAGCTCGACAAATGTCACTAGCCGCTTGTCGGTCTGGGGCACGTCGAGACCCAGCAGCGCGCCGCCGAGCAGACCCATGCGGATGCCGAGTACCTGGCGCGGGCAGAGGTGCTGGTGCAGCGTCGCGGCGTGGTTGACCAATTCTTCGAGGGTAGGCATGGCTAGCCGTCCTGCTGGTCGTCGATGCCCAGCACGTCGTCGACCCAGGTCATGGCGGCCACGGTCGTCGGGAAGCCGAGCGTCGTCAGGGCGAGGACAACCACTTGATAGATCTCGGCGCGCGTCGCGCCCAGCGCCAGCGCCTTGCGCGTGTGCGAGTGGACCGCGCCCTCGGAGAAGGCCCCGATGGCGAAGGCGAGCTTGATCAACTCGCGCGTCTTGTCATCCAGCGGGCCTTGCTCGTGGGCGGCCTGGCCGAGCTGGTCATACGCCTCCCAGACGGTCGGGAAGCGTTGGCGGAAGAGTTCATAGGGTTTGGGGGCAGGAGGCATGGGCATAGTAGAGTCTCCTCGTTAATCGTCAATTCCCGTCTGCTCGGTGTCCTCGGCGGTGCGCAAGCGGCTCTGGTCTCGACGTGACTTAGGATACGACTTCAACCTGAATGCTAGCCGCGACGCGCGTGTCCAGCGCCAGATCGGTCTCGCCGACGCGCACAATGGGCGTGGGGCGGGTCTGGCGCAGGGTGATGGGCGCGCCCGGCAGCAGGCCGAAGTGGCTCAGATGGAGCATCTGGTCAGGGGGGCCGTCGCCCAGGTCAACCACGCGCGCCGCCTGGCCGGGGCGCAGGCCGAGGAGGGGCAGGGGGCCGGCCGCCGACGGCGTGGGGGCGGCGCGGTGAAATAGGCGGTCCACCCAGCGCACGACGGATGACCGCTGTGGGTCGACTGTCGAGTAGCCGCACTGCGGGCAGCACACCACTGAACAGTGCGAGCCGAGGGGGCAGGCATTGTGGCACACCAGGCTCTTCTCGTCAAACTCGTAGCCGCACATGGCGCAGCGCATCTACAACCCTCCCAACCAGTTGACCAGCCCGCCGACCAGGAAGGCGAAGGGGAAGACAAACCCGACAATCGCCAACCCGACCTTCGGCCCGTGCTCTTTGACAATCATCAGCACCGTAGCGATGCACGGCACGAACAGCGTAATGACCACCAGGCTGACCAGCACCTGGTGCGGCGACAGCGCGCCGCTGCGCGCCAGGTCGAACAGGCCGACTGCGCCGTAGTCGCGGCGCAGGAAGCCAAGCAGGAAGACGCTGGCCGTCTCGCGGGGCAGGCCAAGCCAGCCCACGACGAGCGGGGCCATGAGCGTCTCGATCTGGTTGAGGACGCCCGTCCGCGCCAGGATGAACAGCGCCAATGTCGCCAGCAGGAACAGCGGCACGACTTCCTTGAGATACCACTCGACGCGCGACAGGGTCTTGACGACGATGTTGCCCAGTTGCGGCCGCCGTAGGGGCGGCAGTTCGAGGATGAAGTCGGAAGGCGCGCCGGGGATCACCCGCGCCGCCAGCCAGCCGACGAGTAGCAACACGCCCAAGATGACGCCGCCCCACACCAGCAGGCCAAGCGGCGTCAGCCAGCTCGCCATGCCTAGAATGACGCCCAGTTGAGCCGAGCACGGGATGCTCAGCGCCAGCAGCAGCGTCGCCAGCAGCCGCTCTTTGCGCGTGCCGAGGATGCGCGTCGTCATCGTCGCCATGGTGACGCAGCCCAGGC
>CAZLBQ010000105.1:1678-14566 GCA_964557745.1 uncultured Anaerolineales bacterium | reverse complement strand
TCCTGGTGCGCTACCTGCTCGGCGGGCTGTACACCGTCGACCAGAACGAGCGCGCTCAGCTTCAGGCTGGGGATGGTCGCCAGCGCCTCTGGGTTGTCGGGCGTGGCCTGGAGTTCCTGGAGGCGCTGGGTATCGGCGACGATCTGGTCTAGCTGCTCGCCGCTCAGGCCGGCGCGAACCTTCTCCAGCCGCGCCTTCTCTGCGGCCTCCTGCTGCGGCCCCAGGGCGGGGTCGGGGTGGAGGGCGACCGTCGTGCGGTGCGGGTTGTTGACCAGCCACTCGTCAATCATGCGCTCGAAGAAACCGCGCGGCGCCTGGGTGTCCCCCACCTGCGCCTTGATGTGGCTCAGCGGGCCTTCGAAGTGGAGCGGCGCGATGGGGTCGCCGCCGTACAGCCAGCTTGCCAGGGACCACGACAACAGGGCCAGGCCGCGTGGGTAGCCGCCTGTGTTGTTCTCGCGCAGGCTGAACTCGAAGGTGTTGAGGGCGGCGGCGACGGTGTCGGGGTCGAGGCCGTTCTGGACGAGGCGGCGTAGCGTATCCATGACCAGCGGCTCGACCTTGTCGACGTTCTCCGGCGCGACGCCCTTGAGGCCGGTCGAGAAGACCATCTGGCGCATCTCGTCGATGAAGCCGGAGCCGGCCAGGTCCTCCCCCAGGCCGCTGTCGATGAGGGCGCGACGTAGCGGGGCGGCCTGGCTGCCGGTGAGGATGTAGGTCAACATCTGAGCGGCCAGGGCGCGCTCCGGATCCAGCGGCTCGTCCAGCAGCCAGTTAACCGTGACCATGCTCTTGTTGCCTGGGTCGGTGTCGGGGTCGGTGGCATAGGCGACGTTGACCTGGCGCGGCTCGTTGAAGCGCGGCTGGACAGCAACCGCCGAGTCGATGTCCAGGCGGTCGTAGTCCTTCAAGTACGCGTCGAGCAAGGCCAGCCGCCGCTCGGGGTCGTCGTCGCCGTAGAACCAGATGAGGGCGTTGGATGGGTGGTAGTAGCGCTCGTGGAAGCCCTTGAACTGCTCCCAGGTCAGGTCGGGGATATTGGCCGGGTAGCCGCCCGACTCGTGGGCGTAGGTGGTGTCAGGGAAGAGAGAGGCCTGGACCGCCTGGCCCAGCACGGTGTCGGGCGCGGTGTAGACGCCCTTCATCTCGTTGAAGACGACGCCCTTGAAGATGAGCGGGTCGTCGCGGTTCTCCAACTCGTAGTGCCAGCCCTCCTGCATCAGCGTGTAGGGCGTGAGGCGCGGGTAGAAGACGGCGTCGAGGTAGACGTCGACCAGGTTGTAGAAGTCTTGCAGGTTGGTGCTGGCGACGGGGTAGACCGTCTTGTCGGGGTAGGTGAAGGCGTTGAGGAAGGTCTTGAGCGAGCCTTTCGCCAACTCAATGAAGGGTTCTTTGACGGGATACTTGCGCGAGCCGGTGAGAACGGAGTGCTCCAGGATGTGGGGCACGCCGGTGCTGTCATTGACCGGGGTGCGGAAGGTAATGGCAAAGCTCTTGTTCTCGTCATCGTTAATCAAGGAGACAAGTTGCGCGCCGGTCTTGACGTGGCGGTAGAGCCGCGCCTTCGTGCGCAGTTCGGGAATGTCTTCCTCGCGCAGCAGTTCGAAGCCGTGGACGGGGTCGGGCATTATGGGCCTCACTGGGAAGTTTCAAGTGGCAAGTATCAAGTTTCAAGTCAGCCAGGAGCTGTACTTGACATTATAAGCGGAAGCGCGCGATTGCCAAAGGCAACCATCCTCGGTCTCGGTATCGTGTCTCACCGTGGAGGGCGCAGGGGGCGCGGAGGAAACAAGAATTATCTTTCCCTCAGCGCCCTCCGCATCCGCCGCGGTGAAGATCAGTCGGCGCCTTTGACAGGGGCGCGCGGCTGAGGTAGACTAAACGGTTAAGTCTGAATACTCACGTAGGAGAAGCCCATGTCCACCCCGCCCCACCTCATCCTCACCAACGCCACCGTCGTCACCATGAACGCCGCGTTCGACGTCTACGCGCCCGGCGCGGTCGTTGTCCGCGACGGAGCGATTGCCTGGGTGGGGCCGGCCGCCGAGGCGACGACGGACGGCCGACGACCGGCCGCCGAGGGTGGGCAAGTGGCGACATCTGCTATCGATGGTCGGCCGTCGCCACAGGTCATCGACTGCGGCAGGCGCATCCTGATGCCCGGCCTCGTCAACGCGCATACCCACGTCCCGATGAGCCTGCTGCGCGGCCTGGCCGACGACCTGCGCCTCGACGTCTGGCTCATGGGCTACATGATGCCGGTCGAGCGCGAGTTTGTCTCGCCCGACTTCTGCCGCCTCGGGGCGCTGCTGTCGTGCGCCGAGATGATCCGCTCCGGCATCACAAGCTTCGCCGACATGTACTACTTTGAGGAGGACGTGGCGAAGGCGACGGTCGCGGCGGGCATGCGCGCCCTGTGCGGCCAGACCGTCCTCAAGTTTCCCTCGCCCGACGCGCCGTCTTGGGAGGATAGCCTGGCGATGGCCCGCGACTTCATCGAGCGCTGGCGTGGCCACCCGCTCATCGTCCCCGCCGTCGCGCCCCACGCCCCGTACACCTGCCCGCCGGAGATCCTGCGCGCCTGCGCCCAACTCGCCGCCGAGACGGACAGCCCTCTCCATATCCACATCAGCGAGACGGCGTTGGAAGTCGAAGACATGCGGCGCGAGAACGGCATGCCCGTCGTGCCCTGGGTCGAGCGGCACGGCCTGTTCGAGGCGAAAGTCCTGGCCGC
The DNA here is from genome assembly GCA_964557745.1 of uncultured Anaerolineales bacterium. Taxonomy (GTDB): domain Bacteria; phylum Chloroflexota; class Anaerolineae; order Epilineales; family JAHCIE01; genus JAHCIE01. The sequence continues at coordinate 11,832 of CAZLBQ010000105.1, read as the reverse complement.
CCACTGCGTCCACGTCGATCCGGGCGAGATGCGCACCTTGCGCGCCGCCCGCGCCGGTATCGCTCATTGCCCATCGAGCAACCTCAAGCTGGCGTCGGGCGTCGCTCCCGTCACCCAGATGCTCAACCTCGGCCTCAACGTTGGCATCGGCACCGACGGCCCGGCCTCCAACAACGACCTCGACATGTTCGAGGAGACACGCCTGGCCGCCTTCCTCGCCAAGGGCACGACGGGCGACCCGACGGCCCTGCCCGCCCGCCAGGCGCTGCTGATGGCGACGCGTCAGGGCGCGCAGGCCATGCACATCGGCCACCTGACGGGCAGCCTGGAAGTCGGCAAGCGCGCCGACCTCATCCTGGTCGACCCGACCGCCACCCACGACTCGCCGCGCTTCGCCCGCGACCCGTACGCCGTGTACTCGCAGCTCGTCTACGCCTGCAAGTCGACGGACGTGACGGACGTGATGGTCAACGGGCAGTGGCTGATGCGTGACCGCGCCCTCCTCACCCTGGATGAGGCCGACCTCAAGCTGGCCGCCCAGGACTACGCCCGCCGCGTCGATCGCTTCCTCATCCAGCGTGAGCAGAGCGTCCTCAATAAGCTGGCGGCCATCGGCGGGTTGGAACAGGAGGAGAGCTTCGAGGTCCAGGTGAAGGCCCGTATCACCGACCCCGACCGCGTGCTGGCGATCGTTCGCGCGGGGGGCGACGGCACGCGGCCGCCGCTGACCGTCCTACGTGAGAACCACTACCACCAGTACGACACTTACTTCTTCTTTGATGACGCCGACCAGGGCCGCCTCCGCTACCGCGAGGATGAATACCTCGACGACAAGGGCAAGGTCTACAACGTCCGCTACCGGCTGACCCTGACCCTGCCGGCCAAGGAGGCCGAGTTCCCGCGCTCGATTCTGCTGTCGCGCTCGCGCTTCATCGCCCCCGCCCACCACAGCCGCCGCTTCTACCGCGAGTACTTCCACCCGACGTCCGAGCGCGAGATTGACAAGGACCGCTGGCGCTGGAAGGTTATCTACAAGGACACCGACTTCTTTATCAACCTCGACCGCTTCAAGGCGACGACCGACGGTCGACCGCCGACCGCTGGGGGCAGCGTCGCGCCAGTGGACGGCGCCGGCGCCTATCTCGAGCTCAAGAGCCGCACGTGGTCCAAGCGCGACGCCGAGCAGAAGGCGAAGCTTATCGCGGAGTTGCTGGAACTCTTCGGCGTCGACGCGGCGGACACGGTCAAGGAAGAGTACGTGGATATGGCGCTAGGGTAGGCGCAAGTGACTACAAGACCCTGCATGCCTTGAAGATATGTCAGGTCTACTGCGGGCAATAGTCCCTAGCCGCCCAGCAACCGCGCGAGGAAGCCGATGGCCGCGCCGCCCAGCACCAGCCAGACGGAGTTGACCTTGAAGCGGATGAGGAGGACGGCCGCAACGAGGGCGATGGCGACGGTGAGCGGATCGACGAGGGCGGCCCGCCCGAGCTGCCACGTCACGCCCGCCATCAGGCCCAGCGAGGCGACGTTGACGCCGTCGAGCAGCGGACCGGCCCACGCCGAGGCGCGGATGCGCGGGATGAAGGGGTTACTGAGGGCGACGAACACGAAGGCGGGCAGGAAGATGCCCAGCGTCGCCAGCAGCGCGCCCGACCAGCCCAGGAGCAGGTAGCCGATGAACGTCGCCGTCGTGAACACCGGCCCTGGTGTGAACTGGCCGATGGCGATGGCGTCGAGGAGTTGCTGGTCGGTCAGCCAGCCGGTGCGGACGACGAAGTCGGCGCGCAGGAAGGCCAGCAGGACGTAGCCGCTGCCGTAGAGCACCGAACCAATCTTGAGGAAGCTCCAGAACAGCCCGGCCAGTGTGACCGGCGCGGCAGCCTGGAGCAGCCAGCCGCTGGACAGATACCCCCAGTCGTGGAGCCGCGCCAGGTCCAGCCCGCCCGCCACGCCCAACGCGGCCCGCCCTACCAGCCGCCGCGCCACCAGCACGACCACCGCCCCACCCACCAGAACCAGAATCTCATTGAACTGCAAGAAGTAGAGCGCCACGGCGGCCAGCCCGACGGCCAGGGTCAGCGGTCCCTTGACCGCCGTGCGGCCCAGCGTCCAGAGCGCCTGGAGGACGACGGCGAGGATGGCGGGTTTGATGCCGTACAGCAGCCACTCGGCCTGGGGTGTCGTCCCGTAGCGGACATAGACCGCCGCCAGCGCCATGACGATGAGCATGGCGGGCAGGATGAACGCTGCCCCCGCTGCGACCAGACCTCGCCAGCCCGCACGCACGTAGCCGATATGGATCGCCATCTCGGTCGAGTTGGGACCGGGAATGAGGTTGGTCGCGCCAAGCAGGTCGAGGAAGTGCTGGTCGGTCAGCCAGCCGCGCCGCCGCACGACCTCGTCGCGCATCATGGCAATGTGCGCCGCCGGGCCGCCAAAGGCGATGATGCCCAGCTTGAGGAACAGGCGGGTGATCTCCCCCAGCGGGGAGGTATCACCGGGAGGTTGCGTGGTCACGAGTCCATGTACTGCTCGGCCGGCTCATTCTGGATGGCGGCCAGCGGGCCGAACAGGTCCAACTCGATGACCTGCCGATAGGCGTCGCGCATGTCGGCGGGCAAGGCGATGGCCTCATGACCCGCCTGCCGCAACGCCTCGACGACCTGCGCCAGGGTCTCTGCCGACCGCGCGACGAGCGGGACCCCCGCGCCCCACTCGACTAGCAACCGCGCTGTTGCCAAACCAATCCCCGCCGACGCGCCTGTCACCAGCACGACCCGTCCCTGAATGTCCATGCGCCATTCCTCCTTACCTCGATTGCTGCAAGACCACAATGCGCATCTCGCCGGGTAACGTGTCTGGCATGACCTGCAGCGACGACACGTCGAGCCGCGCCACCTGCTCGGCGGGGTAGCGGTCGGTGAACGCCGTCACGGGCAGGATATTGAGCACGCCCTTCGAGCTGTGGTAGTGCATGGGGATGACCAGGCGGGGGCGGATGGCCGCGATGAACGTGTCCAGGTCGTCCAGCGGGATGGTCGGCAGCCCGCCCGTCAGGGCGAACAGGACGTCCACCTGCCCCGCCAACGCAGCGATCTGGTCGGCCGAGGGCAGGTGTCCCGCATCGCCCATGTGCAGGACGCGCACGCCGTCCAGTGTCAAACCGTACATGGCGTTGTCGGCGGCCTCGGCGGCGGGCTTGTTCTCGCGGTTGGGGTAGGCCCGAATGGTCACGCCATCCAGGGCCAAGCCCTGGGGACCGATGTCCAGGGCGTTGACGATGCGTGGCGCGCCGGGTACTTGCGACGCGTCACTGTGGAAGCGGTCGTCCGCCGACGACATCAGCACCACGTCACACGTCTCGCCGACGGGGTCGAAGCGGCTGACGCTTGGCGTGTACGGGTCGGTGATGAAGCTCAGGCCATTCCCCTCCAGCCGAAAACACGCGTGGGCATAGAAGTGAACATGCATCACATTACCCCTTCATCATTCTGTAAATTCTGTTCATTCTGTCTAGTTCGTCTGTTCACAGCACGCCGAGCAACGCCAGGCCATCGCGGACGAGGTATAGCGCGAAGACGACGAGCAGCGCGGCCAGCCCGCGCATGACGAGACCATAGGCGCGCCCGGTGACCCAGCGCCGCGACCGCCCGACCAGGACGGCCAGGACGATCTTCGCGCCGACGAGGCAGCCGAGAAAGGCGAGGACAAACGCGACGGCGGCAGCCAGGCTCTCGTCCGCCGCGCGCAGGATGGTCGGCGCGCCGACGGCCAGCCAGAACAGGTAGGGGTGCGGGCTGAGGGCGTTGACCAGCACGCCCTTACGCAGCGACTGGGGGGCCGCGCCCCGAATGGCGGTGTCGAGGCTCGTCGTGCGGAAGCTCTCGTAGGCCAGGTACAGGACGAACGCGCCGCCGAGCAGCGAGACGACGCCCAGGACCGGGTCGGAGTTCGCCAGCCGCGCCAGGACGAGCGTCGCGACCAGGATGATGGGAAAGTCGGTGACGAGTGGAGCCAGGGCCACTTTCGCTCCCTCCGGCCAGCCGTGGCTGAGCGTCTGAGCGATGACGAGGGCGAGGAGCGGCCCTGGCGAGAGGGCCGCCGACAGGCCAAGGACGAGGGCCGCCGAGACGTAGGCCAGCACGTGGGCGCCCCTAGCCGACGCGGTCCGCCGTGACAGTGACGAAGCAGAACTGCGACGGGACGCGAGCGTCCGCGCCGAGCCGCGTCAGGTCGTCGCCGAGGCGGGTCAGACCGGCCTGGTAGTCGGTGTCGCTGATGACGAGCAGTTGGGAGGCGCGGAAGCGCTGCGAGGCGTAGGCCAGGAATTTGCCCAGTTCCTCGTCGCCGTCACGCGGCTGGCGCCGGACCTGGACGTTGGCGAGACCGACGGCGGACAGGCGGGCGGCAATGTCCTCGGCGGGCAGGAAGTCGCGCCGGTCACGCTCGCGGGCGGCGGGGAAGTAGCGGTACAGAATCCAGTTGGGCATGGCCCACGGGTCGAGGTTGGTTAGGACGAAGCGCCCGCCGGGGCGCAGTAGGCGCGCGGTCTCGCGGAACAGGCCCGCCTTGTCCTGGACGTGGGGGTAGGAGAACTGGTTGGTGATGTAGTCGAAGCTGGCGTCGGGGAAGGGAGCGCGGGCGCTGTCGCCCTGGACCCAGGTGACGGAGGGGGCGCGGAAGCGGGCGACGTCGAGCATGCCGCGGAACAGGTCCAGCCCGACCAGGGCCAGGTCGGGGAACTGGCGACGGTTGGCGGCCAACTGCTTGCCCGTGCCGCAGCCCATGTCCAGGACGCGCAGGCCCGCCGTTCCGCCGCGCTCCTGGACGAACTGGACGAGGTGCGGGTCGACGGTGTAGTCGCGCGTCGGCTCGTCGTAGACCGGCGCGATGCTGTCGTAGTTGACGCGTTGCCCTGGAAGCAAACCAGCCACCTCTAGATGAAGACCGCGGGCGAGACGTGGAAGCGCCTGGCGAGGGCGCGCATCTGGCGCACGTTGAGGTCCCGCTTGCCGCTCAGCAGTTCCGACACCACGCCTTGCGAGCCGACTTCCGGCAAGTCCGATTGCGTCAGGCCATGTTCGTCCATGAGATAACGCAACGCCTCAGCCCCACTGCACTCCCGCATAGGGTGGTGCTCGGCCTCGTAAGCGTGCATGAGCGTCCCCAGCGTATCCAGCAGCCCATACAGGGGGTGATCCTCCTGCGTGCCGATTTCATCCACCAAGCTGTTCAGCCGCTCGACGGCGGCGTCATATTCGCGCTCGTCACGGATGGATAACATGTGTGCTTCGCCCAACTAAAGTAGCAGCCCGCTCACGCGGGCTATGAACATAGGTCATCGCGAATTGTCGCGTCCTTTCTTAGTGGTCCCGTTGCCTCAAACGGACTGCCGTCCTCAAGCTGGGGCGTTCAGGCCCCGGTCCTCATTTAGCACAGGGTTTGCTGAGCGGAGACGGCGGCCTGAACGCCGCCGCGTGGCGGAGAGCTATTCCAGAGCGCACAATTCGGGATGACCCGTGTTTGTCGCAGACTTTGACACCCAAGCGGCAGAGGCGCCGACCTAACTGGCTGCACGCCGCTTTTCGGGGGCAGCGGCGCGGCGGGGGAGGGGGATGACGTCGGCGAGCTTGCGCGGGGCGTCGTCGGGGACGGGCTGGGCCGTGTCGGGGACGCCGGCGCGACGCAGCGCGGCGTAGTGGGCGGCCCACTCCAGGCGGTCGTCCAACTCGGCCAGGGTGTCGTCCTGGCCGCTGTAGCGCAGCGCCAGCCGCAGCAGGTGGTCGGCGAAGTGGGGGTTCTTGGGCAGGACGGGGCCGTGGAGATAGCAGCCGTAGGCGTTGTGGACGACAGCGCCCTCGGTATGGTCGACGCCATTGTTGCCATAGCCGACGAGCGGCGTCCCCAGCGGTTTGGACTTGGGACCCAGGTAAGTACGCCCACCGTGGTTCTCAAAGCCGACGAGGGTCTTGACGGGCCAGTCGGCCACGTTGGGGGCTAGCTCGATGGCGATGTTGCCGATGCAGCGCGGGACGCGATTGCCGGGGTGCTGGGTGACGAGGTCGAACAGACCAACGCCGAGCAGGTCCGGCCCCTCGGCGGGGCGGTAGTAGCGGCCCATGAACTGGTAGGCAGCGCACACGAAGAGGGCGGGCAGGCCGTCGGCGACGGCGGCGCGGATGACCGGCCCTTTGCGGTAGCGCAGGTCCTGGGCGGCAATCTTCTGCTCGCGGTCCTGCGCGCCACCCATGAACAGGAAGTCGACGTTCATCAGGGCGCGGGCCGCCGTGGTCAGCTCAATCTGCTCGACGGCGACCTGGATGCCGCGCCAGCGGGCGCGGTTCAGGAGCGTCGTGATGTTGCCCCGGTCGCCGTAGGTCCCCATCATGCGAGGGTAGAGCCAGCCAATGGTGAGTCGCCGCATAGGTCCGCCTAGAGAATGCGTTTGCCGCCGATGATGCCGCGAATGTCGAGCATGGCGGAGTAGGTAGGAATGATGAACAGGCTCTCGCCCGGCTCCAGCAGGTCGGTGGCCTGGCGAATGGCGTCGGCCAGGTCGTCGGTCACGACCAGGGGGCCACGCGCCTCATTCCACCCGGCGTACTTGACGCGCACGGCCATGTCGTAGGCGCGAATGCCGCTGACGACGAGGGCGCGCGCCTGGTCCACCAGGTGTTCCAGGTCGATGTCCCATATCCAGGATACATCAGTTCCGTCAGGAGTCAAATCGTTGAGGGCCAGCATGACGACCTTGCGCCCCGGCCACTCACTAAGCAAGTGGAGTACCTGGTTGAAGCCGGTCGGGTTCTTGGCGAGAATGAGCCGCGCCGGAACCGCCCCGCCGTCGGGCCGGGTGATGACCAGCTCTTCGAGGCGGCCGAAGGCCGGGCTGAACGTCGCCAGCGCCGCGTTGGGGTCGACGCCGCCGATGCCCAGGGCGCGGGCGACGGCGAAGGCGGCCAGCGTGTTGTAGCGGTTGTAGAGGCCGGGCAGCGGGAAAGTCTTGTCGTGGCTGTCGAGGTGGAGCGGGGGCTGCTCCAGGCCGCAGCGCGGGCAGCGCCAGACGCCCAGGTGCGAGTAGTAGATGCCCTTGAACTCGAGCGCGCCCTGGCACTCCGGGCAGTAGATCGAGTCGGCCGTGTGCTCGATTTCGTGACTGAACAGACTGGGGTCGCCCAGGCCGAAGTAGAAGGTGCGCGCCGCGACGCCAAAGCCCAGCGCGGCGACGGTGGGATCGTCGGCGTTGAGGACGAGGACGGTCTCCGGCGGCAGGCTCGCGATGGCCTTGCGCCAGGCGTCGGCGACGAGGTTGACCTCACCGTAGCGGTCCAACTGGTCGCGGAAGAGGTTCAAGAGGAGCAGCGCCTTCGGTTGGACGTAGGCCAGGACACGGGGCAGAGCCGCTTCATCTACCTCAAACAGGCCCACGTCAGCGTCGATGTGGCCCCAGACGTCCGCGTCAGCCATGAGCGACGCCGTCACGCCGCTGACGAGGTTGGCGCCGCTGGCGTTGGTGACGACGCGGTACGCCTGCTGCTCCAGCAGGTGGGTCAGCATCTTGGTCGTCGTCGTCTTGCCATTGGTGCCCGCGATGAGGACCGCGCCGACCCGCAACTGCTGGACCAGCCCGGCCAGCAGGCTCGGCTCCAGACGCAGCGCGACCTCGCCCGGCATTGTCGTTGCCTGGCCGCGCCCCAGCATCCGAATCGACTGCGCCGACGCCTTGCCGGCGAAGACGGCCAGCCGCCCGCGCAGCGAGAGGCCATGCGGGGCGGGCGGGGGCGTATCGTCGGGCGTAAAGAGAGCCTGTTTCTGGGACATAGTCACGCGTGCACGTACGAGGAACCGTGCGGACATTATAGCCGCGTCGCCGCGCGGCTGTCAATCAGGGGTAGGGCCGACTGAGTGCCGACTGGCGGCCGACGGAAGTCGGCGCTACATGGACGCTAGATAGACGAGATTCGAAAAATTCACTAAATTCACGCAAAACCGCGTCTCTTCTCGCTGGGTCATTCCGTTAACTATAGTGTCGGCGCTATCCGGTTGTTGTAATCTGGGGGGACCAACAACCGGTGGCGCCGCAATTTTTATTTTCCTCATTTTCCTCGCTGCGCCCGTATCCTTTGCCCGCTCGCTGCGTATGTTTACCGATAATCACCCCCCTTGACAAGCCCCGGCCCGTCCCCCCAGCCGGGGCTTGTCACTTTCCCCGCAGGTGGACGAGACGCCCCAGGTCCGCTATAATCCTGACCATTCCACACGGAGCAAGCCCTATGCCTGCCTGGTGTCTCGTGGGTCCGATCGTCGGCGAGTGGGGGGCGGTCGCGCGGGGCGCGGTCGTTATCCAGGATGACCGCATCGCCCAGGTTGTGCCAACCCCGCCGCCCGACCTGCCCTGTGTCGACTGCGGCGACGACCTCATCGCCCCCGGTCTGATTGATCTCCAACTCAACGGCGCGTTTGGTGACGACTTCACCTTGGACCCGGCGCGCGTGACGCGGGTCGCGGTGGGCCTGCCGCGCTATGGCGTCACGGGCTTCCTGCCGACCCTCATCACCTCACCTCTGGAAACCTACCCTGAGCGGCTAGGGGTAATCGCCGACGCGATGCGTCGCCAGGCCACCGTGACGCCGTCCGTTGGCGGCGCGCGTATCCTGGGCGTCCACATCGAAGGCCCATTCATCAGTCGGGGTAAGCGCGGCGCACACAACCCGGTTCACCTGCGCCTGCCCAGCGTCGCCGCCGTCCAGCCCATGCTGGACGCGGGCAACGTGCGGCTGCTGACGTTGGCCCCAGAGCTGCCAGGCGCGCCGGACGTTATTCGTTGGCTACACGAGCAGGGTGTCGTGGTCAGCGTCGGGCACACCGAGGCCGACTACGAGACGACACGGGCGGCCATCGACGCGGGGGCAGGCTGGGGGACGCATCTCTTCAACGCCATGCCGACGCTCGGCCACCGCGCGCCCGGCCCCATCGGCGCGTTCCTGGAAGCCGAGACGCCGCCCGTCGGCTTCATCGTCGACGGCATCCACGTCCATCCCGCCGTGGTGCGGTTGGTATGGCGGGCCAAAGGCGGCCGGGGTATCTGCCTGGTGAGCGACGCCATGGCCGCGCTGGGGATGCCGCCGGGCCGCTATCGGATAGGCGACCAGGACGTGTACGTCGACGAGGTGTCGGCGCGGCTGGCTGATGGCACGCTGGCGGGCAGCATTCTGAGCCTCGACCAGGCAGTGCGCCATATGGTTCACTGGACCGGCTGCACGCCGGGACAGGCGGCCTGGATGGCAAGCGGGGTTCCGGCTGGAGTGCTCGGCCTGGCCGACCGGGGTCGGATAGGGCCGGGGTGCGCAGCCGATCTCGTTGTCTTTGACCGAGAGTTGCGGGTGCGGCGAACCGTCATCGCCGGCGAGACAGTGTTCGAGGCCGCGAAACAAGAACGCTGAGGGGGCTTACCCCTCAGCGTTGTGCTTCTCCTCCGCCACAAACTCGCTCAGTTTGGCCGTGAAGTCGGCTCCGGCGGCCTGGGCCTGCTCCAGGAGCCGACGCACCTCGGTCACGTCGCGGGGCGGGTCGGCGTTCATCATGATGTACCCGTCCAGCGCCTGCCGCTCGCGCAGCCACTCGAGATACGCTTGCCGGACCGCCTGCCAGCGATTTACCCGCGTCATACGCTCTCCCTACCGACTGTACGCGGAGCGCGTGTACCTAGCGCTCTTTGTGAGTCATTATACCGCTGAGTTGGCGGCGGGTCAAGACTCTATGTTGACACAGCCTGCCACTTACCGTATAGTTATGTCCTCATTGCAGAGGCGGCGGGAGGGAGTCATGCCAGAGCAGCGGGTACTGCGCGGGCGTCTCGTCCAGGCCATGGACGAGTTGAATCAGGGTGTGCTGGAGTTGGGGAGCATGGTGGACAAGGCGCTGCGCCAGGCCGTGCGCAGCCTGGTCAACCGCGACCTGGACCTGGCGCGCGAGGTCATCGCCAACGACCAGCGCCTCAACCGCAAGCGCTTCGAACTGGAGACGACGGCGCTGGATGTTGTCGCCATGCAGCAGCCGATGGCGCGCGACCTGCGCTTCATCCTGGCGGCCCAGTTCGTCGCCATCGAGCTAGAGCGCATGGGCGACTACGCGCGGGGTATCGCCGAGAT
>CAZLBQ010000105.1:0-1578 GCA_964557745.1 uncultured Anaerolineales bacterium | reverse complement strand
GTCGCCGAGCGCGTCGTGTTCATGGTGACGGGTGAGTTGGTCGAGATGGATGTCAGTACCTTCTAAACTGGTCCTAGTCAGGAACATGCAGCGCGTCTGCGACTGGAAGTCGCGGCTGGCGGGCCTGCGGCCGAGCGTCGGCCTGCGCCGACGCCAGCCTACAGGCGGGGTTCGCGTCCGCGCAGGCGGACGGTCGGCGCGGCCATGCGCATAGCACCTTGATGATGAGTATAGGCGCTGTGCTTGTAGTCGTCAGGCTTCAAGTCGCTCAGCAGCAATTAGCACAAAAACCGGGAACTCCTTGTGATGTACAAGTACCCCCTGTCTGCCGGAGCACTAGGACATGGACGGCCTGATCCACTGTATCAAGAGCGAGCATGTATGGCTACCACCACTCCCGAATACCGAGAATCTCATTCGGGAGTTCGACACCCAACAAGGTTTCCGATTGCCTTCTGATCTGAAGACCTTCTATCGTCACTGCGGCGGCGCACATCTCTTCGATGGAGCTTATGTCTTCGTCCCTCTGCCAGAAGTCTGTCACGCTAGCCTCGCCGTCTTTGGAGAGGATAGTGACGATTGGTGTCCTCCGTCCTGGTACGCCTTCTGTGACGTACAAGATGGGAACTGGGTCGGCATGGACCTCTCCACAGGCGATGAACTCACTTATCCCATCCTTGATTTTGACCACGACAACATGGCGGACTGCAACGTGATTGCTCGGTCCTTCACCGCGTTCTTAGCGGCTTCCTTGGCCGCCCAGGGAGATTACTTTTGGATTAACGCGGAGTTCAAGCCCTACGGAGTGGCTCACTATGAGCCACCCCCCAAGGCTTCTTATAAGAGCGATCTAGCGTTCTGGCAGGCGTTGGGACCCGAAGTAGGGCCGAACAGCTGTGCAACTCCGGGTTGCGCTAGAAAGAGCATCGCGCTGAGTGTCATGTGTAGGCTGCACCACTTCGAGATGGTCATGCATCGCGAGTGCCCGTTTCCCGACTAACCCTCGTCATTGTCATATAAACCCGAATCTAGTGTTGTGGCCGTATAGTCAAGCATAGACTGTCGCTATTCCTCCACCTGAAGCAAAGAGGACAAAGGGATGGCACCTTGCTGTCCTTGCCGCGCGCCTGTCACCGACCGCCGCGCCCCCGTCTTCGCGTCGTACATCCCCACCACAATTGAGTACTCACCGGGCTGAATGTCGTCCGGCAGCCGAATCATATGGCGGTCGATGATCTCCTCGCCAGGGACCCACGCCGACGTCGAGCGCTGGCCGTCGAGGGGCGGGCCGTCGTGCTGCGCGACGAGCCGCCCGTCTGGCCCGACGACGTGCACGAAGACGGTGTAGTCGGCGTCGGGCCGGGCCAGCGCGCGCCAGCGCAAGTCCACCTCGACCGACTCGCCCGGCTTCACCCAATCGTGTTGCAGGCGATAGCCCACCAAGTCGGTGTCCTGGCCTAGCCGCGCCGCCGCCTCGCCCCGCACCTCCGGCCCACCTCTGGCGAGCGAGCGGCCCGCCAGGCGCGCCGCCAGCGCGTCCCCCCAGCCGCGCCAGACAGCGAGAGCGTGAGCCAGGTC
>CAZLBQ010000104.1:0-14610 GCA_964557745.1 uncultured Anaerolineales bacterium | reverse complement strand
GTTCTCAATCAGGTTGCTCTCGGTCACGAGGGCCTTGCCCTTGATGTCGGCCTTGACGGTCAGCGTGCCGTCGGCGGCGATGCCCTGGTCACCGTCAGCGGTGACGGGGCCGAGGTGGCCGACGACATCCTTCATGGCGTCGTTCTTGCCGCTGTCGGCGCTCGCCAGGCCAGACAGCGCGAACATCAGGACGAAAACAGCAATCAGGCTCAGGAACAAACGGGTCTTCATCGCTTCTCTCCTAGCTACTGTGGGGCGGGTGTTTCCCGCGTTGGCTTATGCCCCCAGTATAGAGGAGAAAGCAGCCGACCGCCGCGAAGTATGTCGCGTCGGCGGTGTGAAGTACGCCACACCGCCGACGGCGGACGACCGAAGACTGACCGCCCTGATTGCCTTGCGCGGTCAGCGGTCAGCGGTCGGCGGTCGTCTCAAGGGGTGAGATTGAAGTCGAGCTGCGTGACCTGGCCGGCCTGAACGGTGGCCGTCTTTTCCTGGGGCGGGAAGCCTTCGGTCGTCACCGACAGGGTGTACTCGCCGGGGGTGAGGCCGGGCCAGGCGTACTCACCGCGGTCGTTGGTAAGGACGAGCATGGCAACGGTCGGGCCAGGCCCGCGCACGATGCCGACGCCCGCGTTGGCGACGGGCGCCTGGGCGGCGTCGCGCACGACGCCGCGGATCTCGCCGGTCGTCCCCGCGCCAGGGCTGCCCTTGCCCGCAGGCGCGACGGGCAGAGCAGTGGCGGAACTCACTGCACCGGACGTTGGTCGTTCCTCGGCGGGTTGGCGGCAGGCGAGCACGGTCAGCGCGAGCAGCGCGAGAATGGCAAGGCGAACGAGAAGAGACATCCCACCTCCTGGCACCTATCTTGATACACAACCCTTGTTGGTTCTCCAACGTCTCTCAGGCAGGTTTTGTTCCATAAGGAGCGTTAGCATGGAATATCGATCGCTGGGCCGCACCGGCGTGCAAGTGTCCGAGTTGTGTCTAGGTACGATGCAGTTTGGCTGGACGACCGACGAAGCCAACGCGGCCCAGGTCATGGATGCCTTCTTCGACGCGGGCGGCAACTTCATCGATACCGCCGACGTCTACTCGCGCTGGGCGCCCAACAACCCGGGCGGCGTGGCCGAGGAGATGATCGGGCGCTGGCTGAAGTCGCGTGGCAACCGCCGCCACATCGTCCTCGCGACCAAGGTGCGGGGGAGGATGTGGGACGGCCCGAACGGCGAGGGGCTGAGCCGCGCCCACATCATGCTGGCCGCCGAGGACAGCCTGCGGCGGCTCGGAGTTGACGCCATTGATCTGTATCAGACTCACGCCTACGACGCCAAGACGCCCATCGAAGAGACGTTGCGGGCGATGGATGACCTGGTACACCAGGGCAAGGTGCGCTACATCGGCTGCTCGAACTACCCAGCCTGGCGCTTGTGTCGGGCGCTGTGGGCGAGCGACGTGAACAACCTCGTGCGCTACGACTCGCTCCAGCCGCACTACAACCTTGTCCACCGCGCCGAGTTCGAGCGCGAGCTGAAGGACCTGTGCGCCGAGCAGGGGCTGGGTGTCATTCCCTACAGCCCCCTGGCGGGCGGCTTCCTGACCGGCAAGTACCGCCGCGACCAGCCGCTCCCCGACAGCCAGCGGGCGGGCGGCGTGCAGCGCTACCTGAACGACAAAGGGTGGGCGGCGTTGGACGCCATGAACACGGTGGCCGAGGGGCGGGGCATCTCGCTCATCGAGGTGGCGTTGGCGTGGCAGTTGAGCCAGCCCAATATCACGGCGCCCATCATCGGCGCCAACACCGTCGGCCAGTTGAAGCCCAACCTGGCCGCCGCCGGCCTGCGCCTGTCGGACGAGGAGATGAAGACGCTCAACGACGCCACGGCGTGGCAGTAGAGCGGCCTCCATCTTGCTCCAGAACGAGGGTGATGTCTTCCCATGTCTTGCTGTCCCTTCCTACGCCTTGCCAGGCGTTGCTGACCAGGAGAAGCGCTATGCACCAGAACGACCCCAACCGCCTGCCCACTTCGCTGCCGTCGAACAGCCCGCAGCCCTTCCCGGCCGGTGAAGCCGGTGAGGAGGACCAGGCGCCGGCGGAGAACGAAGCTGCGCACCACATCGGGGCGACGGAGGATGAGGTCATCCCCCTCTCCGGCCCAACCGAAGCGCGCAGCGACACCAACGACGACGGCCGCCTGCTAGGCGCGGATATCAACCCGCGCGAGGAGATTCCGGGCGGCTGATACCTCTTCCGTCGGCAACTCTGTTGTCGACTGTCTGCATGTGTGAAGTATTTTCTGCTGTATCGAGTTGCCCCCTGCGTCGTTTTAGACTATGATTTTATGACCGCGCAACGCGGCGCGGTAACGGATCTCCGAAGGGGGCAACAGCATGGCAACGGCTGTAGTGCAGGCGACGCCCAATGGCCGCGTCGCCCCGGAACGCGCAATTATCAACGACTTCTCCATCGTCGCGGCGACGGTGAACGGCTCAGGCTCCCAGACCGCGAACAACACTCTCATCCGCGCCCTGTTTCACATGGGCATCCCCGTCAACGGCAAGAACCTGTTCCCCTCCAACATCGAAGGCCTACCGACGTGGTTCTACATCCGCGTCAGCAAGGACGGCTACATCGCCCGGCGCGAAGGCGTCGAAATCCTGATTGCCTTCAACGAGAAGACGGCGGTGCAGGACCTGGCCGCGCTGCCCAAGGGCGGCGTGTGCTTCTACTCGGACGAGCTGCGGACCTTCGCCCCCACCCGTGACGACGTGTTCTACTACAAGCTGCCGGTCAAGGAAATGGTGAAGCTGTCGGGGGCCGAGGCCAAGCTCAAGCGCTACGTCGCCAGCATGGTGTACGTGGGCGTTGTCGCCGAGATGCTGGGCATCGACATGGAGGAGATTCGCAAGGCCATCGTCGGCCACTTCAAGGGCAAGACCAAGCCCATCGATCTCAACTGGGGCGTGGTCGCCAACTCAGCGCAGTGGGCGCGCGACAACCTCACCAAGCAGGATCCCTTCCGTGTCGAGCCGATGAATGAGACCGAGGGCATGATCCTCATCGACGGCAACACGGCGGGCGCGCTGGGCGCGATCTACGGTGGCCTGACCGTCGCGGCGTGGTACCCGATTACGCCCGCCACCTCCCTGGCCGACGCCCTGGACAAGTACATGCCGCGCCTGCGCAAGACGGAAGACGGCAAGGCGACGTACTCGATCCTGCAGGCGGAAGACGAGATCGCGGCGATTGGTATGGTGATGGGCGCGGGCTGGGCGGGCGCGCGGGCCATGACGTCCACCAGTGGCCCCGGCATCTCCCTCATGTCGGAGTTTACAGGGTTTGGCTTTTACGCCGAGGTGCCCGGCGTGATCTGGGACGTGCAGCGCATGGGGCCAAGCACGGGGCTACCGACGCGCGTCTCGCAGGGCGACCTGCTGTCGACCTACTTCCTGGGCCACGGCGACACGCGGCACCCGGTCCTGCTGCCCGGCTCGGTAGCCGAGTGCTTCGAGTTCGGGCACACGGCGCTCGACCTGGCCGAGCGGCTCCAGACCCCGGTCTTTGTCCTGAGCGATCTGGACCTGGGCATGAACCTGTGGATGAGCCAGCCGTTCGAGTATCCGGAGAAGCCCATCGACCGCGGTAAGGTCCTCGACGTGGATATGCTCAACCGCGTCAATGGCTGGGGCCGCTACCGCGACATGGACGGCGATGGCATCCCGTGGCGCACCATTCCGGGCACGCCGCATCCCAAGGCGGCCTACTTTACGCGCGGCTCCGGCCACAATGAGTTCGCTCAGTACAGCGAGCGCGCCGACGACTGGAAGCGCAACATGGACCGTCTCATGAAGAAGCATGATACGGCCCGCGCCCTCGTTCCCGCGCCCCAGGTCGACACCAACCCGGCGGCCCAGGTAGGCATCATCGCCTTTGGCTCGGTCGATCCAGCGATTGTCGAGGCGCGCGACCGGCTGGCGAAGGCGGGGCTGGAGACAAGCTATCTCCGTGTGCGCGCCCTGCCCATCAACGACACGGTTCGTCAATTCGTCGCTGCCCATGAGCGCGTCTACGTTGTCGAAATGAACCACGACGGCCAGTTGTGCAACATCCTGCACATCGAGCTGCCGGACCTGTCGTCGCATCTGGTCTCCATCGCCCACAACGACGGCCTGCCGTTCTCGGCGCGCTTTGTGACGGAGAAGGTTCTCCAGCAGGAGCGCCAGCCCGTCCCCGTTCAGGAGCATTGAACCATGGAAGCTACTCGTCCTGCCCCCAACGTGAAAGTCAACGCCATCGGCCTGGAGAAAGTCGCCTACAAGGGCGGCGAGACCACGCTGTGCGCCGGCTGCGGCCATAACTCGATCTCGAACCAGATTATCGATGTCGCCTACGAGCTGGCCCTGGAGTCGTACAACGTCATCAAGCTCAGCGGTATCGGCTGCTCGAGCAAGTCACCTGCCTACTTCCTGGGCGGCTCGCACGGCATCAACGCTCTGCACGGCCGCATGCCGACGGTCGCCACCGGCGCGCTGCTCGCCAACCACCACCTGCTCGCCATTGGCGTCAGCGGTGACGGCGACACGGGCAGCATCGGCTTCAGCCCGTACAAGCACATGATGCGCCGCAACGTGCCCCTGGTCTACATCATCGAGAACAACGGCGTGTATGGCCTGACCAAGGGCCAGTTCTCCGTGACGTCGGACAAGGGCCAGAAGCTCAAGTACGCCGGCACGATGGAGTTTCCGTCGCTGGACATGTGCGTGGAAGCCATCATCGCGGGCGCGGGTTTCGTGGCGCGCTCGTTCGCGGGCGACGCCAAGCAGGTGCGCGAGTTGCTCAAGGCGGCTATGAACTTCAAGGGGACGGCCGTCCTGGACATCATCAGCCCGTGCGTGACGTTCAACGACGAGCCGGACTCGAACAAGAGCTACGCCTTCGGCAAGGCGAACGAGCACGAGTTGAACGAGATTACGTTCGTGCCGCGCTACGACGAGATCAAGGTGGACTACGCGCCTGGCACGGTGGTCGAGGTCAAGATGCACGATGGGCCGGTTATCCAACTGCGCAAGCTCGAAGCGGACTACGACCCGACGAACAAGATGCGAGCGTTGATGCGATTGGAGGAGGCGCGCGAGAAGCAGGAGTTCATCACGGGGCTGCTGTACATCGACCAGAGCCGCCCGCCGCTGACAGAGGTCGAGAACCTGGTGGACACGCCGCTGGCCCGCCTGCCCCAGAGCCAGACCCGCCCCTCCCGCGAGTCCCTGGCGAAGATTATGCAGGAGTTTGTGTAGAACGCCACTCGACAGCGCGGCGGTCCCCACGGACCGCCGCGTTTTGTCTGTCCTTCCATAACGCTTGACGTTTAACGCCCTTCGTTATACAATCACGTCGTGATTAGAACGTTTCGATCCCCGGAAACCGAGCGCATCTTCAAGCGAGAGCGATCGTGCCGTTTGCCTTCGGCGATGCAGCAGATTGCGTTGCGGAAGTTGCGGATGCTCAACAACGCGAGAACGTTGAATGACTTGCGCGTGCCGCCGGGTAATCAGCTTGAAAAGCTGGTGGGAGATCGAGAGGGCCAACATAGTATCCGTATCAATGACCAGTGGCGTATATGCTTTGTTCGGCGTGAGGGCGATGCCTACGATGTGGAAATTGTAGATTATCATTAGGAGCTTGAGGCATATGACAGACGAGAAACTAGCGCCGGTTCACCCAGGCGAGGTGTTGCTTGAGGAGTTTCTCAAGCCGATGGGGTTAAGCCAGAATCGCCTGGCGCTGGATATCGGCGTCCCGGCCCGCCGCATCAACGAGATTGTGCTGGGGAAGCGGGGTATTACGGCAGACACGGCCCTCCGTCTGGCCCGCTACTTCGGTGTCTCGCCGCAGTTCTGGATGGGCTTGCAGACGGACTTCGATTTAGACGTCGCGGCTGACGCACTGGCGGACACGCTGGAGCGCGAAGTGCGGCCGCTGGCGATGGCAAGCTGAAGCATTATTGATAGAGAAAGAGGACTAATATGTACGTGGCTCTCATTCAACTGAAGATTAAGCCCGACAAGGTCGAGGCGTTTAGGGAGTTTGTGCGGCTGGACCACGAGGGGACGCGGACCGAGCCGGGCAACGTCCGCTTCGACGTCCTCCAGCAGGAGGACGACCCGACGCGCTGGACCCTCTACGAGGTCTACCGCGACAAGGCGGCGGCCGACGCGCACCGCCAGACCCCCCACTACGCCCACTGGGCGGCGCACATCGAGGAGTACGTCGCCGAGCCGCGCACGGCGACGCGCTACTGGACGGTCTTTCCCGGCGGCGAGGGGTGGTAGGGATGTCCCCGTTTGAGTTCGCCACGGCGCAGCGCATCATCTTTGGCGCAGGCGCCTTCGACCAGTTGGCGAAGGTCGCGGCCGAGTTTGGCGCGTGTGTCCTGCTCGTGACCACGCCCAGCGCCCTGGCAGCCGGTGGGCCGGCCGAGCGGCTCCAGGCGCAGGGGCAAGGGTTGGCCGTGACGGTCCACGCTGTGAGTGGCGAGCCGACGGTGGAGAGCGTCCAGGCGGCGGTGGCGGCGGCGCGCCAGGCGGGGGCTGAGGTGGTCGTGGCCCTGGGCGGCGGGAGCGCGCTAGACACAGGGAAGGCGGTCGCGGGCCTGCTCACCAACGGCGGCGAACCGCTGGACTACATGGAGGTCGTCGGGCGCGGCCGCAGCCTCCTCCAGCCTGCTGCGCCCTTCATCGCCGTGCCGACGACGGCCGGGCCGGGGGCCGAGGTGACGCGGAATGCTGTGGTCCTGTCGCGGCAACATGGGGTCAAGGCCAGCATCCGTAGCCCGTACCTCCTCCCCCGGGTCGCCTTGGTCGATCCCCTGCTGACCCACACCCTGCCACCCGACGCCACGGCCAGCACGGGCCTGGACGCCATCACCCAGCTCATCGAGCCGTATGTCTCGAAGCGCGCCAATCTACTGACGGATGCCCTGGTCCAGGGCGGGCTGAGCCGCGCGGCGCACGCCTTGCCCCGCGCCTGGGCCGACGGGAGCGACGCGCAAGCGCGCGCCGACATGGCCTTCGCCAGCCTGTGCGGCGGGCTGGCCCTCGCCAACGCCGGCCTGGGGGCCGTCCACGGTTTCGCCGCCCCGCTGGGCGGCGCGTACCCGATTCCCCACGGCGTCGCCTGCGCCTTGCTCCTCGCGCCTGTCATGGCCGCCAACATAGCCGCGCTACGGGCCATGCCGGCCGACAGGCCCGCCGGTCCCGCGACGGCGGGGGAGACGCGGCGGCGCTATGTTGAGGTGGGCGCGGCGCTCACGGGCGAGTGGGGGGAAGATGCGGTCGAGGCCGGTATCGCCTGGGTGCGCGACCGCGTGGCTCAATTCCAGTTGCCCGGCCTGGCCCATTACGGCGTGACGACGGTTGATCTGCCTGCGCTGGCGGACGCGGCACAGCAGGCCAGCAGCATGAAGGGCAATCCCGTCCCGCTGTCGACCGAGACGCTGGTGAGCCTGCTCGAGCAAGCCATGTAAATCCTCGCTTCCTTTCCTCTGCACCGGCCGCCTCTTGAAGCCATATCCCGTCGGGATGTGGCTTTTCTCTGTGCGCCAGATATACTCTTCGACCCTCTTTCATATCTTCATGTCTCTTTCATATCTACACGCCTCAGTCGAGTATATGTGTGAATACTTTTTCATGAATAGTTTCACAAGTTCACGCAACTTTTCGCGGCCATGAAGAGTTGTATCTATTAAGAAACGGGGAGGGGACGGTATCCGAGGGGGTCCATAGTTTGGTATCAGGAGGCGCGCAATGGGCTGGTGGGGCCGGAATAAGGATGACCAGGCGTCGGACTACGGGGACAATGGGGATCAGGACCGCTACGATGATGCCGAGCGCCGCGCCGCCGGTATCCTCCGCCGCTGGGGAGGCGAGCGGGGCACGGATGAGGAAGTGGTGGACCGCTTCATGAAGCGTGTCGATGATCGCGCCGACGAGTTGCGCGGCGACGAGAATAGCGGCCGCCGCCGCTGGTGGTAGCAGCCGCTGTTACCTAGATACGAATGGGCCAGGCGTCACCCGTGTTGGGTGGCGCTTCTTTTTTGTGGTACAATGGGGCCGAAGGAGGCGGCCCATGACTTCCCCTGACTTCCCACGACTTCCCACCCAAGACGCCGATGTCATCGTCGTCGGCTCCGGCCCCGGCGGGGCGACGGTAGCCCGCGAATTGGCGCGGGCCGGCCGGCGGGTGATTCTGCTCGAACGCGGCCAGGACCACCGGGGCGCGCTGTACTACGGCACCTACCTGGGCGCGCTGCTGTACACCGACCGCGCCGCGTTTCTGTATACCCAGGAAGGCGTGAATATCGTTCGCCCCCTCATGGCCGGCGGCGCGACGAGTATGTACTGCGGCTGCTCGGCCCGCCCGCCGGACTGGTTTCACGACTATGGGGTAGACCTGGACGCGGACGCGGACACGGCCGAGCGGGAGTTGGGCATCCAACCGCTGGCCCTGGAACTGCGTGGGCGCGCTTCGACGCGTCTGGCCGACGCAGCAGCGGACCTGGGTCAGGTCTGGGAGCCGACGCCCAAGTTCATGGACCCGACGCGGGCGCGGCGTTTCGACTGCGGGGCGCACTGTATGTTGGGCTGCCGCTGCGGGGCGAAGTGGAACGCCGCCGAGTGGATCGATGAGGCGGTGCAGCACGGGGCGCACTTCATCACGGGTGCGCTGGTAGAGAGCCTTGTTATCGAGGATGGACACATCGGGGGTGTGACAGGCCGCGTCGGCCACACGGCGTTTCGGCTGCGCGCCCCGCTGGTCGTGCTGGCGGCGGGCGGCCTGGGCACGCCGCGCATCCTCCAGCAGGCGGGCTTCGCCGACGCCGGACGGGGTCTGGCCATCGACGCGACATCGATGGTCTATGGCCAGATCCGGACGCAGGGGGAGAGTCAGGGCCACGAGCCGCCGATGACGTGGTTCTACGAAGACCTGGAACATGGCTACATGCTCAGCACGCTCATCGACCCGTGGTTGATGTACCCCATCATCACGGCCTTGAAGGGGCCGCGCTACACGCTGACCTGGCCGCGCTGGGGCCGCACCCTCGGGGTCATGATCAAACTCATGGACGAGGTGCATGGCGCGGCGCGGCTGGGCCAGCGGTTGAGCAAGCCGCTCACGGAGCGGGACCGGGCGCGGCAGGCTCACGCCGAGCAGACAGCGCGCGCCATTCTCCGTCGGGCGGGCGCCGACGAGCGCACGTTCTTCACGACGCCGCTGCGCGGGACGCATCCGTCGGCGACGGTGCGCATCGGGGAGATGCTCGACGCCGACTTGCAGACACACGTGCAGGGGCTGTATGTGTGTGACGCCAGTGTCTTCCCGCGCGCCCTGGCCCGGCCGACGGTCCTGACCATCATCGCGTTGGGCAAGCGGCTGGCCCGCCATCTCGCCCCTCACCCCTGCTCCTCTCCCACTTTGGGGAGAGGGGAACAGCCTATTTCTCCCCTTCCCCCCATCGTGGGGGAAGGGGACGGGGGATGAGGGACGGCGAGTGGTTGCATTTCGCCACCCGGCGGAGTACACTTAGCACATCCTATCTAGGTGGAGAGGCGATGGCGGCGCAGGCCCTGTACCGACGCTGGCGGCCCCAAACGTTCGAGGATGTCGTCGGCCAGACCCATATCTTGCAGACGCTGCGCAACGCCCTGAGCACGGGGCGCGTGGCCCACGCCTACCTCTTCGCCGGGCCACGTGGGACGGGGAAGACGACCATCGCGCGCATCCTGGCCCGCGCTGTCAACTGCACCGCTGCGCCCGACAAGCGGCCCTGTGGTGAGTGCGCCGCCTGCCGCAGCCTTGTCGAGGCGCGCGCGATGGATCTTATCGAGATCGACGCTGCGTCGCACACGGGCGTGGACAACGTGCGTGACCTCATCGAGAAGGTCCAGTTCGCGCCGACGGAAACCCAGTACAAGGTCTACATCATTGACGAAGTCCACATGCTGTCGACGCCGGCCTTCAATGCGCTGTTGAAGACGCTGGAGGAGCCGCCGCCCCACGCCCTGTTCTTCCTGGCGACGACCGAGGCGCACAAGATTCCAGCCACTATCCTCTCCCGCTGTCAGCGCTTCAACTTCCAACGTATCCCGCTGTCGGACATGGTCGACCACCTGGCGCACATCTGCCAGGCCGAGGGTTTCCAGGCCGAGCCAGCGGCCCTCGAACTCATCGCCCGCACGGCTCAGGGTGGGATGCGCGACGCCATCTCGCTGCTGGACCAGATGGTGGCCTTTGGCGGCGAGACGATTACCCTGGCCCAGGTGCAGTCGGTGCTGGGGACGGCGGCGGACGCGGCGGTCGAAGTCCTGGCCGAGCATCTCGTCAACCGCGACGCGGCGGGTGGGCTGCGGTTGGTCAACCAGGCGGTGGACGCCGGGGTGGACCCGCGCCAGATGGCCGGGCAGTTGCTCGAATACCTGCGCGGACTGATGTTGATACAGAACGGGGGCAGTGCGCTTCTGAACGTGACGGCCGAGACGCTGGCGCGCATGGAAGCGCTGGCGCGGCGCGTCTCGGCAGGGTCGCTGGTGCGGATGGTCAAGCTGTTCAGCGAGGCGGCGCTGGCTCAACGCGGCGCGCTCCAGCCGCAGTTACCGCTGGAACTAGCCGTCGTCGAGGCCAGTCTGGAGGCGATGCAGGCGCCGCCAATGGTGGGCACGGCGGCGCCTGCGCCCGCGCCGGCCCCGATGGCCACGCCGCCTGTGGTCCAGCGGGAGCGGGAGAAGGCGGCTGATCTCCCCCCAGCGCCCCAAGTCGCTGCGCCGGCGGCTCCCCCGCCTGTGCCCCCTGCTGAAACGAAGACGGTCAAACGAGCGGCGAAGCCTGTTGAGGACAGCGTCGCCGCGCCCGCCGCAAGTACAGACAACACCTTCCTCGCGGAGCCAGGCCCTGATGGGGCCGACGTCTCCCGTCTCCCCTTGCTCCAGGGGCAATGGGACGTCTTCCTGGCAACGGTCAACCAGCAGGACAAGCGGGTGGCGGGCTTGCTCAAGGATTGCTACCCCCTCGAAGTGGTGGGCGAGACGGCGACGCTGGGCGTCTACTACGCGTTTCACCAGTCGCGGCTGGAGGATAACAAGATTCGCCACCTGATTGAAAAGACGCTGGGCCAGATGCTCGGCGGGCCGGTCAAGGTGGTGTTCAAGCTGACGCCGAAGACGGCGGCCGAGATGGCCGCCGAGCGCCCCAAGAACCCGGTTCAGGAAGCGACGGACGACCCCGTCGTCAAGGAAGCCCTGAAGATGGGCGGCAAGATTACGGGTATCTCTCTCGACTCATAGCACGGTTCACGTTTCACATATGGAGGACACATGGCGAAGAAAGGCGCGCCGCGCCCACCGATGGGCCGCGGCGGTGGAGTACCGGGTGGCGGTGGGCAGGCCAACATGATGCGCCAGATCCAGCAGTTGCAGGAGGAGATGGCGAAGACCCAGGAAGCGCTGGGCAGCGAGACGGTCGAGGTGACGACGGGCGGCGGGGCTGTGACCGTCGTCATGAGCGGCCACCAGAAGCTCGTCTCGCTCAAGATCGACCCAGAAGCCGTCGACCCCGAAGATGTCGAGACGCTGCAGGACATGATTCTGTCGGCCGTCAACCAGGCCGTGGACAAGTCGCAGGAGCTGGCCGAGCAGCGCATGGGCCGCCTGACCGGGGGCCTGAACTTGCCGGGGCTGTTCTAGGCGCTGGCGGGCCAGTCCGATGGAGCGTGGAGGGGTCGCCATGCCAGACCCGGCCATGAGTCTCAAGGGCGATCCGCTTCCCTGGCTCCTTGAGCCTGAGAACCCATCGGTCCGTTACTGGACATTGATCGGCATTCTCGGCCGAGCGGCCGACGATCTACAGGTCCAAGAGGCCAGAGCCGCTATCGCCCACCAGCCACTCGTCCAGGAGTTGTTCGCCCTGCAGCGCGCGGATGGTCATTGGGGTGATGACGAGACGAAACCCTACACGGCGCAGGGGGCCGTCGCGGCGCTGACCTTGCTGCACATGCTCGGCGTGACGCCCGACGAGCGCACCGCCGCCGGTTGCGCCTCCTTCTTGAGATTCTGTCAGCACGAGAGCGGCGGCTTCTCGCTCACGAAGACCCTGCGCAGCGGCATCTTTCCGTGTACGACGGGCGAGCACCTCCCCTTTCTGGTCTACTTTGGTCTGGGCGATGATCCACGGGTACGGGCGGCGTTCGCGTTTCTGATCGAAGACATGGCGGCGGATGACGCGCTCGATTGCGGGCGCTACCAGCATCGGGACTGCCTATGGGGCGCCATCGCCGCGCTCAAAGGGCTGGCGGCGCTTCCATGTGACATGCGCTCGCCTCGCTCTGAAGAGGTCGTGAGGCGCCTGGCGAACGCGCTCCTCGACGCCGAGTATGATTTCGCCGGCGAGCACAAGCGCTGGCTGAGCTTCGGCGTGCCTCGGGCGTGGGACTTGCTCAGCGCCCTTAAGGTGTTGGCCGGCCACGGCTACGCCGACGACCCACGGTTCAGGCGCTTGCTCCCGTTGATATTGGAGCGGCAGGATAGCCAGGGGCGCTGGCCCTGTGGTTCGGTCTCTCGTACCTGGCCTGTTGAGAAACGCAATCAGCCCAGCAAGTGGGTGACACTCGACGCGCTGCAGGTCCTCAAATGGACGTACTAGACGGCTTCGCCAGCATCGATAACGGGCGTCTCTACTACGAGGTTGCGGGTGAGGGGCCGGCGCTGGTCCTCATTCCGGGCTTTGGCGTCGACCGCCGCATGTGGGATGACCAGGTCGGTCCGCTGAGCGAGCGCTATCGCGTTGTGCGCTACGACCCGCGCGGGTTCGGGCTGTCGTCGGCGCCGGATGGCCCCTACTTCCCGCCGGACGACCTCAAGGCCGTGCTCGATCACCTGGACATCGGCCAGGCGCACATTCTGGGCCTGTCGCGGGGCGGTGGGACAGCCATTGACTTCGTGCTGAGCCACCCCGACCGTGCGCTGTCCCTTATCATGGTCGACGCCATCCTGGGCGGGCATCGCTGGCAGGGCCGCTTCGGTGACGATGTCAGGACGACCTGGGCGCTCGCCGAGACAGCGCCTCTCGACGCGGTGCGCGAGCACTGGCTCAGCCTGCCCCTGTTCGAGACAGCGCTGCGCCAGCCCGCGCTAGCCGCCCGCGTCCGCACGATGGTCTACGACTACTCGGGTTGGCACTGGCGTAACGACGATCCGGACATCCGCCTGCGCCCACCGGCCGCGAAGCGGCTGGCCGACGTGCGTGTTCCCACCCTTGTCGTCGTCGGCGAGTTGGACCTGCCCGACTTCCACCAGGTGGCCGACGTTGTCGCGCAAGGTGTGCCCGGCGCGCAGAAGGTCGTGCTGTTAGGGGTTGGGCACATGGCGAGTATGGAAGACCCAGCGCAGTTCAATGCGCTCGTGTTGGATTTTCTGGCGAGTGTCTAGTATAATTGTTCTCAAGTCAGAACGATTTCTTATTGAGGAATAGTCTATGAGCGCGCTCGCCAAGCCTGTCGCCCGCCTGATTGATGAATTGAGCCGTCTCCCCGGCATCGGGCCGAAGACCGCGTCGCGGCTGACTTTCTTCCTGCTGCGCGCCTCGAAGGAGCAGGTCGATGCGCTGGCCGACGCCTTGCGGGACCTCAAGGAGGGCATCGTCCTCTGCCGCGAGTGTTATCACATCAGCGAGACGCCGGTGTGTTCCATCTGCTCCGATGAGCAGCGCGACCGGGGCCTGATCTGCGTGGTCGAGGAGCCGCTGGATGTCCTAGCCATTGAGCGGACGCGTGACTACAAGGGCCTGTACCACGTGCTGCATGGGGCGATCTCGCCGATGGATGGGGTGGGGCCGGCCGACCTGCGCATCAACGAACTGGTCGAGCGGCTGCGGGCGAAGCCGGCGCGCGAAGTCATCCTGGCGACGAACCCCAACATGGAGGGCGACGCGACGGCGATGTACCTGGCGAACTTGCTGCGCCCGCTGGGGGTGAGCGTGACGCGGCTGGGCCGTGGCTTGCCGGTGGGCGGCGACCTGGAGTACGCCGACGAGATGACGCTGGCGCGGGCGCTGGAAGGCCGGCGGGCGTTCTAGAGTCAGGTAAGAATGGCGTCGAGGCTGCGTCTGACCCCTTGCGCCTCAAGCTGAGCCTGAACGAGTGTGGGGCGTGGATGTAAGAATGACGAGCCGGTCGCATCCTACCCATGCGCGCTGAGAATGATAGATTGAGACGGCGCACATTGTACGGAGCGAAGGTAAGAAGTTTAACAGAGATGTATCAGAGTAGGTGTGAGGGTGAGGAATTTAGCGAAATTGTGAAAATTCCCCGCCGGACCACTTGACAGCAGCAAGTATCTCTGCTATACTTACACCCGCTCGTTGAGACGGTTCACTCCGCAGACGCGGAAGACCGAAACAAGCACACACTTAGGAGGCAGATACTCACAACAAGCCCCGACCCGTATGAGCCGAGCTTAAGAGTGTCTGTTCTCCGCCGATGGTCACCATCGGCGGTTGTGTTGCTAGAGC
Organism: uncultured Anaerolineales bacterium; assembly: GCA_964557745.1. GTDB lineage: Bacteria > Chloroflexota > Anaerolineae > Epilineales > JAHCIE01 > JAHCIE01. The sequence goes on along the minus strand of CAZLBQ010000104.1, from coordinate 56 downwards.
GACCTTAACAACTAAAGAGTGATAGGGAGAGCCTGAGGTGGCAGGGCATCGAAAGG
>CAZLBQ010000103.1:0-14632 GCA_964557745.1 uncultured Anaerolineales bacterium | reverse complement strand
ACGGCCACGCTCACCGCGCCCCCGCCGCCCACCGCCACGCCCACGGCCCCGCCGACGGCGACGCTCCCCCCGACCGCGACCGAGACGCCTACAGTGACGGCATCGCCGACCCCGACGCTCACCGCCACGCCCACCCCCATCCCGACAGCCTCGCCCACAGCGACGCGCGCCGCCCCCACCGAGGCGACAGCGACCGCCACGCCGACGGCGACAGCGACGCCCGAGCCAACGGACGCGCCGACCGCCACCGAGACGCCCACGCCCACGGACGCCCCAACGACCACAGCGACGGCGACCGCCACCTCACCGACGCCCACGCCGTCAGTGACGCCGATGGTCGAGCCGACGGCCAGGCCGGTCTACGTCATGTACCTCCCACACCTCCAGAACGGTCTCCTCCAGGACGAGCCTTGACCATTCTTCTCGCTTGCCCGGCTTGACGCGGGTGGCTATAATGTTCTAACAGAGTCGTAAGCCTGGAGAGTTGAGCTTAGAGACCAGGACGGCGCGAGACCTCTACCCTCGATTGCTCCCCTCATTGGACCTGAAGGAGTTAGCATGTTTGATTCGGTAGCCGATGTCACAGACCGGCTGCGCCAGGCGCGCTACCTGTGCAGCGACGAGATGGCAACGGTCGTCTTCCTTGCCGACCGGCTCGGCAAGCCGCTGCTCGTAGAAGGCCCGGCCGGCGTCGGCAAGACAGAACTGTCGAAGGCCCTGGCTGATGCCCTGGGTACGGAGTTGATCCGCTTGCAATGCTACGAGGGGTTGGACGAAGCCAAGGCGCTCTACGAGTGGCAGTACGCCAAGCAGATGCTCTACGCTCAGGTGCTGCGCGACCGCGTTAGCCAGGCTCTGAGCGACACCGACAGCCTGGGTGAAGCCTTCCACCGCATCGCCGACGAGGAAGACCTGTTCTTCTCCGAGCGCTTCCTGCTGCCGCGCCCGCTACTGCGCGCCTTGCTGGCCGACAAGCAGCCCGTCCTGCTCATCGACGAGGTCGACAAGAGCGACCCGGAGTTCGAGGCGTTCCTCCTCGAAGTCCTGAGCGACTTCCAGGTCAGCGTGCCCGAGTTGGGCACCGTCAAGGCCAAGCAGCAGCCCTGGGTCGTCCTGACGTCGAATCAGGCGCGCGACCTGTCCGACGCCCTCAAGCGGCGCTGCCTGCATCTGTTCATCAACTTCCCCACCCTCGAGTCCGAACTGAACGTCGTGCGCGTGCGCGTGCCGGAAGCGTCGGACCAACTGGCCGCCCAGGTGGTGGCCTTCGTCCACGAGGCGCGGCGGCTGGCGCTCAAGAAGGTGCCCGGCGTCAGTGAGACCATCGACTGGGCGCGCTCGCTGGCCCTGCTCAACGTCAACACGCTGGGCCAGGATGAAGTCGAGCGCACGCTCGGCGTGCTGGTCAAGTACGAAGATGACGCGGCCCGCCTCCGCAACGCCGCGCCGGACCTGATGCGCCGCATCCAGCGCAGGATGCTGGGGCGCGGCGGCGACGACGACCGCTGGTCACGCTCGAACTAGAGGGAGACGCCTCATGGATGAAGTCCTCATCCGGTTTATCCAGGTGCTGCGCGGGGCGGGGATGCGCGTGTCGAGCAGTGAGGCGCTGGACGCCATGCGCGGCGCGTCGGCCATTGGCCTTGGCGACCGCGACACGCTCAAGGCGGCGCTGCGCGCGACGCTCGTCAAGCGCTCCGATGACATCCAGACCTTCGACCCGCTGTTCGACCAGTTCTTTGGCTACGGCGATGGCGAGCCGGGCCAGGGGCAAGGCCAGGGCCAGGGTCAGGGGCCGGGCAACCCACTGTGGCAGCGGCAGATGGACATTGAGACGGCGCTGCGTATGGCCCTCGAAGAGATGGCGCGGCGCGGGATGCGCCCGGGCGACCTGTCCCGCGCCGTGATGCGCGGTGACATGTCCGCCGTCCTGGCGCTGATGGCGATGCTCGGTCTACTGGGCGACCGCGGCCAGAACCAGGAGGGCCAGCCGGGCGACGAAGGCCAGCCGGGAGAGCAGGGTCAGCCCCAGCAGGGGCAGCGCGGTCGCCCGCAGCGCGGTCAGCGCGGCCAGCGCGGGCAGAGTGGCTACCAGTCGGTGTGGGACATGCTCAACCAGATGGGCTGGGATGAGGCGCGCCAGGAAATCCAGCAGATGATCGAGGCGCTGGACCGCATGGGCGAGCGGGAATTGGCTCGCCTGCTGCGCCAGCGCCTGCGCGAGGTGGACGAACTCTTCCCCCGCTGGGTGGCCGCCGAGGCGGCCGAGGAGCGCCAGCGCCAGCAGAACCAGGGGTCGAGCAGCGGCGAAGGCCCGAATGTCGACGGCCAGCCGCCCACGGGCCCCAACCTGGAGAAGAAGGACTTCTCGCAGTTCACACCCGACGAGATCCGCGCTATGGAGGGTATGGTCCAGAAGCTGGCCAAGAAGCTGAGCCAGGACCTGTCGCGGCGGCGCGTGGTGGGAGGCAACAAGCGCCTCGACTTCAGCCGCACCATGCGCGCCAGCCTCGGCACCAACGGCGTGCCGATGGAACTGTGGTTCAAGCAGCCGCGCCGCAACCGCCTGCGCATCGTCGTTCTGTGCGACGTGTCGTCGTCGGTGCGCAACGCCTCGCGCTTCATGCTCCAATTGCTGTACTCGCTCCAGCACCAGCGCGGGCGGGTGCGCTCCTTCGTCTTCATCAGCGACCTGACCGAGGTGACGGGCTACTTCAACACCCACTCGCTCGATGAGGCCGTCGAGATGGCGACCTCCAAGGCGGACATCCGCTACTGGGCGCACAGCGATTTTGGCCGCGCCTTCCGCCTGTTTGTGGACAAGTACCCCGATGCCATCACCTCGCGCACCATCGTCCTCATCCTGGGCGACGGCCGCAGCAACTTCTACGACCCGCAACTCGACGCCCTGGCGACGATCCACAAGGGCGCCAAGCGGCTCATCTGGCTTAATCCCGAGTCGCGCTGGGGCTGGGGCTCAGGCGACAGCATCATCGACGTCTACGCCCGTGAAGCCGATGTCCTCGAAGAGTGCCGCAACCTGGAGCAATTGACGGCAGTCATGAACAACCTGACCGAGTAGTGACCACCGCGCGGGCCCAACACGCAAGGGGAGACGACCTGTCAGGCCGCCTCCCCTTGTCCGTATTTGTGAAGGTAATTCCGACCCTCTTCACACCGCATCGTATTTCACCCGACCTCCGCGTTGTGATAGGTGAAACCCTCTTCACCCCCCGGAGGATCTATGCCCACCCGCCGCTGGGCCACGCTGTGTCTGTGCCTACTCCTCTGCCTGGCCGCCGCCGGCGTCGCCAGCGCCGCGCCGACCGCCGCCACCGTCACGGGCCGTGTCACGCTGCAGGGACGCGCCCACTACGCAGGCGTCAACCTGTTCCTCGACGGCGCGCCCGTCGCCGTCACCAACACCGCTGGCGACTTCTCCTTCACCGTCGAGGGGCGCGGCCTGCGCGTCGTCCAGGCCCGCTTCCCCGGCTACCTCTCCCGCCGCCTGATCCTCGATGACCCCAAGGGCGATCTCAGCCTACCCGCCACGGTCCTGCGCCCCGGCGACGCCGACGGCGATGACCACGTCGACCTGAGCGACGTGGTCATTGTCAGCGCGGCCTACGGCACGACGCCGCCTAAGGACCCCCGCGCCGACCTCAACGACGACGGCAGGGTCAGCATGGCTGACATGGCCGCCGTCGCCGCCAACTACGGGCAGGTTGGGCCGCTGCCCTGGACTGACAGCAGCGCGCTGCTGTGGTCCTCGCGCGCCCCCATGCCCACCGCCCGCGCCAACGTCGCCGTCGTCACTCTGGACGAGCGGATTGTGGCGCTGGGCGGCGTCGCCGACGGCGTTGGCGTCGTGGATGCTGTCGAAGCGTTCGACCCGTCGACCAACACCTGGACTACTCTAGCTCCACTGCCAACACCCCGTGAGGGGCTGGCGGCCGCTGTGGTGAACGGCAAGCTATACGCCATAGGCGGCCGCGCGGTGGACGGCCGCCCGCTCAACACAGTCGAGGCGTACGACCCGACCACGAACACCTGGGCCGGCCGCAACCCGATGCCGACGCCCCGCGACGGCGCCGCCGCGGCTGCGTTCAACGGTAACATCTACGTCGCGGGTGGCGAGGGCAGCACGGTGCTGGGGACCGTCGAGGTCTATAACCCGGAGCTGAACGCCTGGGCGCCGCGCGCCTCGCTGGCGCAGGCGCGAACCCACCTGGCGATGGCCGCCACAGGCGGCCGTCTCTACGCCATTGGCGGCTGGGACGGTGGGGCGCATCTGGCGGCGGTGGAGGTCTTCGATCCCGTCGAGAATACCTGGACGGCCCGCGCCGCGATGGCCACGGCTCGCTCGTCCGCAGCGGTCGTCGAGTGGCGGGGCCGCCTCTACGTCGTCGGCGGGGCCAGTGGTCAGCCTAGCAGCCCACTGGCGACAGTCGAGGCCTACGCCCCGGCCTCCGACGTGTGGAGCGCCGAGACGCGGCTGGCCTACCCGCGCCTGGGTCTGGGAGCGGCCGAACTCCACGACCGGCTGTACGCGATCGGCGGGGGGACGCCGGGCGCGGTGGCCCTGGTCGAGGAAGCCGCGCCGACATCGCTCACCCTGAGCCTCGACAAGTTGCCGCCGCTGCCGGCGGGCTTCCCGGTCCACCTGCTGCCAAAGGAGCTACGACCGACCAAGTAAGGGGAAACGCGAGGTCTGCCCTGGGCGAGCTACGGGTTGGCGCGTACTTGCCCTGGATGCGAGACGGCGCTAAGATGGGGGACAGGACAGTGTCTTGTCCCCCATCTCAATGGAGAGCGTATGTCAATGGTTCACGTCGGGTTTATCGGTACGGGGCGGATGGGCGAGCCGATGACGGGGCACATCTTGAGCGCGGGCTTCCCGGTGACGGTCTACGATGTCAACCCGGTCCCGCTGCAGCGGCTCGCCGAGCGCGGCGCGACGGTTGCCGCCAACCAAGCAGCGGCGGCGCAGGACGCCGACGTTGTCATCACCATGCTGCCCAACGACGAGGCCTTACAGACCGTCGGGACAGCGCTGCTGCCGGTCCTCCAGCCTGGCCAGACCCTTGTCGACACCAGCACCAGCCGCCTCAACACCTCGCTACGACTGCGCGACGCGCTCGGCCAGCGTGACGTCGCCATGCTCGACGCGCCGGTGACGGGTGGAGAGACCGGGGCGCAGGCCGGCACACTCAATATCATGGTCGGCGGCGAGCGCGACGTCTTCGACCGCTGCGTGCCCGTCCTGCAGGCCACCGCCCGCCGCGTCGTCTACATTGGCGGACCAGGCCACGGCCTCATCGCCAAGTACGTCAACCAGATGATCATGCAGGCCACGTTCGCGGGCGTCGCCGAAGCGTTCACCCTGGCCGAGACGCTGGGGGCCGACAAGACCGCCATCTACGAGGCCATCCACGACGGGGCCGCCGCCTCGTTCGTCCTCAACTGGGCCGCGCCTGGCCTGCTGCGCGACGAGTGGGGCAGCGGGCGGGAGTTGACGTTGCACGCCAAGGACGGCGCGTATGCCCTGGCCGCCGCCGAGGACGCCCACGCCTTCACGCCCGTCACGGCGCTCAGCCACGAGTTGTTCAAGCTCGCCCTGTTCCAAGGCGAAGGCGAGCGCCAGCCAGGCGCGCTCGCCCGTGTGTTCCAGCGCGCCCATCGCCGCTAGCGGGCGGGTAGGAAGCGCAGTGAGTTGAGAACGGTGGTATAGAAGGCTTCCATCTGCTGGTAGCGCTCGCCGGACGCGGCGTCGGCCGGGGCAAACATCAGGCGGTACAGGCGGTCGCCGTGGCGGACCAGCACAATACGCTGGATGTCCTGACCGGGCACGCCGTCCAGCACGACGGCCTTCTCCCCGCCCAGCGTCGCGGCGCTCCGCTGCACCTGGAACCCGCCCAGGTCCTTGACGAAGGCGTCGGCGGCCTGGTCGGCGGTCTGGCCTTGCGCTGGCTCCATCTCGATGTTCAAGCGCGGGTGCTCGACATCCAGCAACGAGCCGACGACGAAGACAGTTGCCTTGTCGTTGGGCTGCTCGACACTGTGGCTGCTGGGGTAGAGGACACAGTAACCGTGCTTATCGTTGGTCAGCAGTTTGGTCCCGGCCATCGCCGTCGGGCACGACTGGGCCGACGCGGCCGGCGCATTCGTGGCGCTGCCGCCGACATTCGTACACCCCAAAAGCCCGACCAGAATGAGAGCGAAGATAGACATTGTCCACCAGCGAGCCATATGTGTACTCCTTATGAAAAGCTATCCGGATTGGAATTTGGCGTTGTGGTTTTGACGCCGCTTGCCTGCTGTTTGTTCCATCGCCCACAGATGGACTGGGAGAATCAACGCGAGGGCCGCTCAACTGAGCGGCCCTCGTCGTCGGCGTCAACTCCGGTGGGCGCCGGTCAGGGCAGATTGAGACCGCGCAGCAGGTTGGAGACGGGATCGAGCGTCACGCGGCGATTGTCAGTCCCATAGAAGGGATTGTAGGCCTGGAAGATAGCCGTCGTCCCACCGCTCTCGGACTGGTAGTACAGGCTGTCGCAGAACGGGGTCCAGACCGGATTGGTCTCGTTGGCCGTCGAGCGTGTCACCTGGTAGACTGAGTTCCCATAGTCGGAGTCGATGAAGTAGATATCGCTGTTGCCATTGCGTGTGCTGCTGAAGGCGATGAACTTGCCGTCGGGTGAGAAGGACGGCGTCGTGTCAACCGCGCCCGAGAAGCGTCCCAGGCGATACGTCGAGCGCCCGTAGGGGAAGGTCGTCTCGAAGATCTGGAACTTGCCGCCCTCGCGGTTCGACTGGAAGGCAAGGTAGCGGTAGTCGGGCGACCACGCCGGATACATGCTGTCCGACGTGCCCGTCGTCAGCTTGTACAGGTCGCGGCCATACGGGAAGCCGGTCGCGTAGACCTGGTAGTGGCCGTCGCGGTTGGAGTGGAAGGCGATGAACTTGCCGTCGGGCGACCACGTCGGCGCGCGGTCGTCGGCCGGGTCGTTGGTGAGGCGGTACAGCGTCTTGCCGTACGCCGCATCCATGACATAGATCTCGAAGTTGCCGTCGCGGTTCGACTCGAACGCGATCCATTTGTGGTCGGGCGAGAAGACGGGCGCGCCGTCGTAGGCGGCGTTGTCCGTCAGGCGCACCTCGCCGACGGCAAAGGCGCGGTTCTCGGCGCGGTAGATGTCGGTGTTGCCGTTGCGGCTACTCTGGTAGACAAACTCCTGGGTCCGCACCCGCAAGGCCAGGTTCGCCTGCGCTTCGGCGCGGTAGCCGCTGGTTGTGACCACTTGGAGCGTCACATAGTACAACCCATAGTCTGGCTTGAACGGGTAGTCCCAGCGATAGCCAAGACCGACGGGAATCTCGACTGGGTAGGGCGTGAAGGTCGAGCCGTCATACCACCACCCGTCGCGGGCGCGCTCGATCTTCAGGGTGGCGCGGGCGATGGATGGTCCGTAGTAGGCCCCCCAGATATAGCCTTCGTAGCGCGAGACATCGAAGCAGGTGTTCTGGCTCAACAACTCCAGGACGGGAAAGTCTTGCTGAGCCTGCGGACGCGCCCCGTCGTCGGCTGAGGCGACGGGGCTTAGCGCCAATACGGCGAGCAGGGCCAGCACAAGCACAGGCAGGAAGCGGCGCATACATATCTCCTTGGTCAAGCCATGAGGGCAAGGAACTCCTCACAGTATACCTCAGTCCACAGCGTTTGGGCCAGGCATTCCATTAACCCTCGCTTACAAGTAGCCTACAATTCAGGCGGCGCGATGAAGCAGTTTTGCCTCTAGCGCCCGTACCTTTCAGGCCCCCGACGCGTTACTAATACGTGGCGAGGTGTCCCTGAGAGCGCCGTCGCCAGAGGTCATGGGTCGGCTGCGGTTGACGCTGCGGCCGACCCGTGAAAGTCCCCGTGGGAGGATTGTATGAGTGTATCACGCCCCTCGAAGCGAACCACAACCGTACGCAAGACAGACAAGCAATTTGAACTTGCCCTCACTCCCCAGTTGTTGATTGGTGTGCTCGGTGTTGTCGGCGTCCTGGCGCTCGTCCTGGTCGGCTTTGCCATCGGTCGGCGCGGGACCACGCCCACCGCCACCACGAGCACCGGTAACACGCAATACCAGGCTGGCCAGACGATCAGCGTGCCCGCTGGCTCCGTCGACTCCTCGACGACCAACATGGTCGTCGCGCCGCAGCCCGATGTCGAGACCAAGCACCCTGTGTCGGAGAAGGAACAGCCGATTGGCGACGCGCCGCGCCTGGCGCTGCCGGATCTGGCGGGAACAAACTACGCGTTTGGCTTCGGCAAGATCACCAACCCGGACAAGATTACCAGGACCTTCACCATCAAGAACATCGGCCAGCAGCCCCTGAACATCGGGAGTGTCAGCTCATCGTGCGGCTGCACGGCGGCCCTCATCGCGGACAAGGTTGTCCCGCCCAATGGCGAGAGCAAGTTCCAGGTGGAATTCGACCCCACCGTCTACAAAGACGCCAACACCTATGTCAACGCCTGGGTGACGATCAATTCTAACGACCCCCTGGCGCCCACCGTCCGCGTCGACCTATCTGGCGAAGTGCTGCTGAAGAAATAGCGCCAGCCGACCCGGGAAGCAGCAGACCCGAAGGGTTTTTGGAAACCCTTCGGGTCTTTTCATCAGCACAACCAGAAAGTTATGTCAATACACTCAACATCTTCGGCAGCACAGCCAGTTCAAGACGCCTCGTCTCAGTGTAGACGACCTCGCCGTCGGCGTGGACCGGAAACGGGGTATCTGACTCCACGGTGACCCACGGCGTGCGCGCGGTGTGGACGGGCCTCTCGGCCACGTGCGTGCCGTTCATCACTTTCGGCAGTAAGCGCACAATCTCGGCGCGGCCGATGGCGTCCGCGAAGGTCAGGTCGAGCAGCCCGTCGTCGACGGACGCGTGGGGGGCGATGAGGAAGCCGCCGCCCGCCCGCCGGCCGTTGGCGGTAGACACCAGGAGCATATCGCGCTCAACCGTATCGCCCTCCCACGCGACGCGCAAACGCGGCAGGGGGTAGCGGGTCAACGAGCGGAAGATGGCAATCAGGTACAGGGCAGGCCCAATGGGGGCCGTAATCTTGCGGCTCTCAATGGTGACCCGCGCCTCGAAGGCGCACCCGACCTCATTGGCGAAATACTCGTCATTGATGCGCGCCATGTCCACCCGGCGGGGCTCGCCATGCGCGATACGCTTGACGGCCTCCCGCACATTATGACGACCAAGCCCCAGGCTGAAGGCAAAGTCGTCGCCGGAGCCGATAGGGATAATGCCGAGGTGACGAGTGACACCACCGTCGGCCGCCACCGCCAGTCCGTTGACGACCTCATGCACCGTGCCGTCGCCGCCCACGGCCACGATGACGTCATAGTCCTCGCTGGCGGCCCGCGCCAGGCGCTCGGCGTGACGTGGGCCTTCCGTCTGCTCGACATCGTAGTGGAGGCCGTTGTCGGCGGCGGCGGCCAGCACCTTGTTCTTGACGCGCTCGCCAGCGCCCCGCCCCGCCCACGGATTGACAATCAGTTTGTGCTTGCGCATGCCCTCGCCCCCTTCGCTCCCCGACGCTAACGACGGCCGTCCAGGACTACCGGCTCCGGCCCGCGCGTGCGCACGCCCAGCGAACGCAAGACTCCCCACTCCGCAGCGCGCTTGAGTTTGATATGCCACGGCTCATGTGGCCCATAGGGAGCTACGAGGACCGTGTAGAGGCCCAGGCGGTTGCCGGCCCAGACATCGGTGAAGATCTGGTCGCCCACCATCGCCGCCTGGCCCGGCTGTAGATTGAGCCGCCCGAGAGCCTGGCTTAGCCCACGCGTGCCGGGCTTACCCGAGCGCGCCACGCCCGCGACGCCGAGTTTCTCGGCGAGGCGCAGCGTTCGCGCGTCGGGCCCGTTGGACACGATGCACAGCCTGAACCCGTGGTCACGGGCCTGGCCCATGAAGCTGACGATGTCGGCGGCGAATTCGTCGCCGTAGTGGTCGAGCAGCGTGTTGTCGAGGTCAAACAGGAGGCCGCGCATTCCGCGCGCGGCGAACTCGGCCAGCGGTATGTCGCACACCGAGGGCACGAGGAGGTTGGGCGTAAACGATTTGAGCATGACTGTCCCGTGTCAGAGTGGTCAGGCAATTGTAGCACAAGCGAGGCGGCGCGCAAGCTGGCACACGCCTTGCTCACTCAGGGTCGTGTTTTTTCACGTTGTGTTTTGAAAGGAGAGGTCGATGGCGAACAACCTCGGCAGTCAGCAGGGCGAGAACACCCCCAGCACGCGCTACACCCCCCTCAGCAACCTCGTCTATGATGTGTGTACCATTCTCAGTGAGAAGTCGGCGGGCCTCGAAGTCCTGGACGCGTACCTCCAGGACGCGGAAGAGGAGAACGACCGCGAGTTGGTGAACCTGTTCCAGCAGATCATCGACGCGGACCAGGACATTATCATGCGCCTGCAGGAGCAACTGCCGCGCCTGATCCGGTCGGGCGGCAACGGCGGTGGCCAGGGCAGCATGCGGGGCCAGGGCGGTCGCTAGTTGCTAAGCGGCGCGCAGCGCCGGCAAGAGATGGAGGATAGGTTAACCTTCTATCCTCCATCCGTTGTTTATAAGGGCAACGGAGATGACGCCGCGCCATGGCGACGCCGCCAGAAAGGGCGGTCGCGCCAACGCTGCTCCTGGTTGTAGTACGCGTGGTAGTGGACGCAATAGGCATTCCAGACGGCGTCCAGACTGGTCTGATAGGCGGCGAGGCCGGCCATGTCTCCATCCAGCGCGGCGGCGAGGCCGCGGCCCGCCAGGTAGCCGCTGTGCAGGGCCGTGAGCAGCCCCTGCGCGGAGAGGGGATCGAAGGCCAGGGCGGCGTCGCCGACGGCCAACCAGCCCGCGCCGACGGCCGGCGCCAGGCGAGCGCTGTGGGCCGCGACAACGCGCGGGCCGTGGCGCAGGCGGTACCCCAGCCCAACGAGACGCGCGGCGATATGCTGCGTCCCCTCTACCAGAGCAAGGTAGCCATCAGGCGTAGCGGCAGCCCTAGCCGTTGGGTCCGTGGCGTCGGTGTGGTAGACGGCGACGCGCCCAGCCTGGGGCAGGCGCGCGGTGTACCACCAGCCATCAGGCGCGCCTTCGACGAGGGTCATGGTGTCGTCGTCGTCGGTCGTGGCGGACGGCATGAACCAGGCGGCGAAGGCAAGCAGGCGGTCCATCGGCAGGACCCGAAAGGTCTCGCAGACCTTTCGAGTGTCCGAAGCGCCACGGTGGATGAGCCGACGGACGACGCGGCTGCCGCGTCCCGTCGCGTCCACCAGCCAGGGCGCGACGCAGGCTGACATTCGCCCGTCGTGAGCCACCGTCACGCGCCATCCATCCGTCATGGGGTCGATAGCGGCGAGGCTACCCGCCAAGAGGGTCACGCCCGCTGTCCGCGCCGCCTGGCGGAGCATGAGGTCGAAGCGCGGGCGGTCGAGCCGCCAACCTGGACCGTACGGGTCGCGGATGGCGTCGCGCGTGACAAGGTCAGGGCCGCCCCACGCCGACTGCGCGCCATAGCAGGGCTGATGACCGTCGGCGGTGAAGGGGGGCCACACGCCAAGGTCGTCGAGCAGCGCGCTCGCCACCGAGGGCAGGGACTCGCCGACGTGGTCGGGGAAACGCGAGGGCTTGTCGACCAGTAGAACCCGCCGCCCGCCGCGGGCTAAGGTGATGGCCGTCGCAGCGCCAGCCGGTCCCGCGCCGGCGATGATGGCATCTACCGTCAGGGCGAGCATCGGGTATGAGAGACCAGCGTCACCATAGAGAGGCGAAGGGTTATGTCTAGCACCGTCGAGCAGCGTCCTCCCAGTGGCGCGGTGGACTTCGGTCATCTACGCCGCCTGCAGCCCATCAGCGACTGCTTTGGCTACGACCGCGGCCAGCCTATCGACCGCTACTACATCGAGAATTTCCTAGGCCATGAGGCGGCGGCGGTGCGGGGCCGGGCCCTGGAGATCGGCGACAACGCGTACACGCGCCGCTTCGGCGGGACGCGTGTCGAGGTCAGCGATGTCCTGCACGCCGTCAAGGGTAACCCGAACGCCACCATCGTCGCCGACCTGACCCACGCCGACAACATCTCCTCGGACCTGTTCGACTGCATCATCCTGACCCAGACGCTGCAATACGTCTACGAACTGCCGCGCGCCATCCGCACCCTGCGCCGCATCCTCAAGCCAGGCGGAACGGTCCTGGCGACGGTCCCCGGCATCAGCCAGCGCGACCAGGGCGACTGGCCCTGGTACTGGACGTTCAGTTCACAGTCGATCCAGCGGTTGTTTGGTGAGGTCTTCGGGCCTGACCACGTCCAGGTCCAGGCGCACGGCAATGTGTTGGTCGCGCTGGCCTTCCTCCACGGTTTGGCGGCCGAGGAACTCACCCCCGCCGAACTCGACCACCACGACCGCCTCTACGAAGTCCTGATTACCGTTCGCGCCGACAAAGCTGCGTAACGCCATATGGAATAGACAGGATGGACAGGATGAACGAGCTGCAAGTACATTGTCTCCGTAATCATCTTATAAATCCTGTCCCTTTCAAGACTCCTGCTCGCCGGCCAGCCGCCGCGGGCGCTTCGACTTCTCGACGTCCGGGCCGCTCAGGTCTTCGAGCGCCTCCTTACGGATGCTCTCCTCCCAATCGACAGGCGACCCCTTCTTCAAGGCAGCCTGCGGGAACCCCGTCTCCGTCTCGACGTACACTACCGACGGCAGGTCGGGCGTGTCCGTCGGGCCGTCGCGCCGCTCCACCAGCCCCATCTTGCCGAAGTCGCGCACCATCTGATTGATCTGCGCCCGATACGCGCCCTGTAAGCCCCGGAACCACGACGCGCGGCCGGCGAAGGCCGCCTGGCGGTCGGGCAGCGCGCGGTTCGGGTCCATCACCTGGGCATAGGCCTGGGCCGTCAGGACGTGGTTGGGCACGCGCGCGGGCCAGAACGTGGGCAGGAACGGGTCATACTCCGGCTCGTAGCCCGAGCGACAACTGGCCGTGTCGGTCTGCCACGGCACCGCCATCCACCGTGTGACGTCCCCCGGCGCGACGCAACTGACAAAGCCGTTCTCCCAGCCAAGCATGGCCGACGTGAGAGCGGCCCCGTAGTCGGGTTCCGGCTGGTCGCTGCCGCGAATGCGCAAGCGGAAGGGCGACTGGTACATGGACACCTGGCGCATCGGCCAGGTCATCTCCGTGCCAGGGTGAAACGGCCCGCCCATGCAGAAGGTGAGGGCGGCGCGATCAAGGGCGGCGGGCTGGTCGGCTAGGGGCACGTCGTCCAGGAACTGGGGCGGCAGGGCGTTGGGGTGGTAGTCGGCGGTGAAGTCACCGTCGGCCCAGGCGCGCAGCCACTCGTACTGGGTGGGCGTGATCGCCAGCAGATAGCGCGGCTGGTCGGTCATCTGGCCGATAAAGGCGGCGTCGCCGTAGATCTGCGGCCAGGCTGGCGCGTCGGCCGCCGCGTAGTCCGGACGGCGGAAGAGGCCGAACACGGCGCGGCGGGCGGCGTCGTGCTCGGGCGCGGCGCTGCTCACCTGGGCCAGCCAGTCGGGGCGGGCGAAATCGTACTCAGCGCCCCAGCCAAACAGGCGGTGAAAGCCGGCGTTGACCCACTGGGCGTCATTGAACTGGCGCAGGAGGGGGAGGATGTGGCGCGTGAAGGAGACGGCTTCGGCGGGCAGCCAGCCCGCGCGGCGGAAGGCGTCGTCCATAACGTCGTACATCGTCTGAGGCGTGATGAGGTCGGGCGCGTAGTTGGGAGGCCCGGCGACCACCCAGGCGTGCTCGACGGGGATGGCCTGGCCGTCGATGCGGACGGCGGCCGTCACCGCGCCGTCGGCGATGTCGTCGTACCAGCCGTCGTTGTTGGCGTAGGTCGTGGCCGGGTTGGTGCGTAGCGGCGTGCCGGACACACCGTGCCCACCCAGGAAGAGCAGCCGCCCGGCATCGTCAGTGCGTAGCTCGCCCAGGTAGACCGAGCGGCCCATGAACATCCCACTGTCGAAGGCGACGCCACTCCGAGAGCGCCCGCCAATCTGGCGTGGTCCGGGGTCGATGACGAGGCCCTGCCGCGCCGCGCCCGTGACGCGGGCGTTACGCCTTCGGCAGGGCACGGCCTGGGGGATGTCGAGCGCCAGTTCGTAGTTATACCAGGCCGCCTTCTTGTTGGCGACATGGACCACCCACAAAATGTCGGCGTTGTCAAGGGTGAGTTCGCTCACGACCTCGTCGGCGGCGTTGAAGCCATAGATGCGGAAGCGGGCGGCCTGCCGCCGCAGCCGGCCCTGGGCGTCGCGGTAGCCGCCCCCGGGCGCGGGCATGGGATACGGAATCTCCGGCCCGATGAAGAACTCCGTGGGGCTGTTGCCGACCCGCGCGATGCCGATACCCGGATGGATGCGCGCCCGCACGATGGTCTTGTCCACCGTCATCAACCCTCCTCACGTCATAGGCCAAGCCCTTCGACTGTCACCCTGAGAAGACCATGTCGCACACGACATGCGCAGGGGCAAGAACCCGGCGACTGTCATGCCGAACGCAGTGAGGCATCTGCTCCGCCTGCGTCGCCAGAGCAGACTCC